>JAGXSU010000112.1 GCA_018333785.1 Methylomicrobium sp.
ATGTTGTGAAATTATTGAACGAGGCCATGAATCAGGTGCGCATTGCCGAACGCAAAGAGCATGATGCTCTGAAAGGCCACAAATACACTTTTCTAAAGAACCGGGAAAACCTATCCGAAAAAAAAGAAAAAGAGCTGGATGAACTGATTAAACTCTACCCCACCCTGGGTGAAGCTTACCGCTTAAAGGTGCTCTTCAATGATCTCTGGGAAATGCCCGACAAACCAGCAGCGGAGGCTTTTCTGAGGCAATGGTGCAACGAGGTGGACGCGGCCAAAATTCCAGCGTTTATCAAGTTTGCCAACACAGTTCGAGGACATTGGTCGGGGATTGTACATTTCGTTGAATCACTCATTACTAACGGCATTCTTGAAGGCATCAATAGTAAGATTCAGCTGGCTAAACGGCGAGCCAGAGGCTACCGCAACATCAACAATTTCATTAATATGATTTACTTCCTATGTGGAAAGTTGAAATTTGATTACCCACTGTATTTCACATAGAGCCGGCTTTTTTCATCTGGCTCTGTTTTTCTATCAGTCTATTGATGGAAATTTGGGTTTCCTGAATTTGCTGTTGAGTTGACGCGATATCTTTTAACAATTCATCGGGTACTTTTTGAGCGTTACGCTCAAAGGCTGCTGCCTTTTTTTGCTGGCCATCCAGTTGAAATTGAAGCCGGTTAAGATTGCTATCGGTCGCTTTGATCTGCGATTCCATAGACTCGGTTTTGCCTTTGATCATCAGCAATAAATCATCGATGCTTCTGAACGTGCTGACTAGAACGCGATCATAGGATTTTTGTTTTTCTATGATTTTTTCCTGGGCGCTCCTCAATTCCTGCAGGCGCTTGTCCAGTTCCTGCTCTTCTTTTGTTTTGGCTTTGTCGGTGGTTTCCAGCACACGTCCTTTCTTGCTGAGAGTATCGCGCTTGAATTTTGAATGTTCGGGTGGGATCTGGTCAGAAAAAAAGACATTCCCCTGATCATCTTCCCAGCGGTACATTTTTTTTGCATAGGCAGGCATAGTGCAAAGCGCAATTAGAATGATCGCCGCAATAAACCTTGATTGGGTCGAATTGTAAGGCATAGGTGGTTAAGCGCGATTCAAATTGTTAGGCATAAAGAACAGCAGCATAATTTTTTAGTGTGACTGAATGAGTCACTTTGTTATAAATTACCCGTCACTGACCGGGTAAACTTTTATAGTAAGTCCCCACCCGCTTTGAACTAAGGGCGTGAGCAGATAACTTTTTAATTGCTAACGATTGTAGAAGAAAATTTACTTCCCTGTATACATTTATCCAATTAACCCTGCCAATTGGTGAAGCGGCGGCAGCAGCACCATTTTAGCCAGTTGCAGTAAAATCAGGGCCGCCAAGGGTGTTAAATCAACGCCGCCAAAATTCGGAATGAAGCTGCGGCATAATCTGAGTAATGGCTCGCTGAGGCTGTAAAGCAATGAAGATGCAGCATCAAATGCCCCAGGATTGAGCCAGCTCAACAAAGCGCGTGCAAATATCGCAAAAATAAAAACGTTTAAAAGCAGGGAAATCACTTGTGTCAAAGAGAGTATCAACAAAGCGGCAAAGCCGATTGACACGCCTTTTAACAAAAGAATGGAAAAATCGGCCGTCATTTGTAAAACCATCACCAAAACCAGCGAGGAAGTGTCAATTTTTCCGACTGACGGAATAAACCGGCGCAATAATTTGATGGGCGGATGGGTCGCTTTTACCAAAAACTGAGAGATGGGATTGTAAAAGTCTGCGTTACTCCATTGCAGGAGAAAACGTAACATGACCGCTAAAATGTACAGCGAAAATAATGTGTCTATCAAAAATATCGCCGGATTTGACATATAAGAACTATCCATCAGCATTCTCCCAGTTGTTTGGACATTTCAATTGAGCGGTCTTTGGCCGCTTTTATTGCTTTTTCAACAAGACTCGAAAAACCGGCTTGCTCGAAAGTTTCTATCGCCGCCTGCGTCGTGCCGCCGGGCGAGGTGACCCGTTTGCGTAATTGCTCAGGCGATTCGCTGGCCTCCAGCGCAATTTTTGCAGCACCTAAAGCGGTTTGCTGAACCAGCAACCTGGCTGTCTGTTCATCCATACCCAGTTCCAATGCGGTTTTTTCCATCGCTTCCATCAACAGAAAAAAATAGGCCGGCCCACTGCCCGAAATAGCGGTAACGGTATCGAGCTGGCTTTCTTGATCAAACCATAAAGAAACACCGACAGAACGCATGATATTTTCGGCCAGGTCACGTTGCTCAGCACTGACATTGGCATTGGCATGCAAGCCTGTTGCTCCGGTTAAAACCAATGCGGGTGTATTGGGCATGCAGCGGACAATCGCTACTTTTTCTCCCAGCCAATGACTCAAGGATCGTTGCGGTATTCCTGCCGCGATAGAAACGACGAGTTGTTGCGGGTTCAAATAAGGTGCAATGGCCTGTGATATTTCTTTGATAACTTGTGGCTTAACCGCCAGGACAATAATTTCAACTTTTTCGATAAGCATTCTGTTACTGTCGGCTATGTTAATCTGATGTCCGGTAGCCAAAGCATCGGCCGCCTGATGGTTGACATCATGAACCCAAAGATCGCCGGAAGAATGGCCGCTGGCTATGAGGCCGGCAATAAGACTGGAGGCCATGTTGCCACCACCGATAAAACCAATTTTTTTCGTTTTCATAGTAAGACGGTTTAATAATGAGTTAATGGTATTCTACCCTATATAAGGTTGATGCGATAAATCACAAGTCCCTCCTTTTTTTCCTTACCATGATTGACACTATTTATATTGAAGAAAGTATCGCAAACCATCCCAGGGTCGATGAAATCTGCGCCCGATTTCCTAATGCGCGCAAAATCGGCTGTCAGCGTTATGGGGAAGTGTTTAATCCACGCGCTCAAAATTTCCGGCTGCAAAAACTAAATCCGGCACTGATCCTGGCTGAAAAGTATCAGCGATTTGTGCTTGAGGCACCCGGCGGCTATGGGATAGGCGCTCAAAAAAACTATTATTTTTCCCATATGCTCAATTGCCTGTACGACTGCCGGTATTGCTTTTTACAAGGCATGTACCAGTCGGCACACTACGTGTTATTCGTAAATTATGAAGACTATCAACAGGAAATTCTGCGTATCGCCCAAGGCGCCGACAATGAAATGACGCATTTTTTTTCAGGTTACGATTGCGACAGTTTGGCCTTGGAGCCAGTCACCGGTTTTGCCGAATCGTTTTTACCGATATTTGAAACATTGCCTAATGCCTGGCTGGAGTTAAGAACCAAGAGCACCCAGGTCAGAACATTGCTGGAGCGCAGGCCTCATCCTCGCTGTGTGGTCGCCTTCAGTTTGTCGCCTGACACCGTCGCCAAGGCAATTGAGGATAAAGCGCCGACGCTGGACAGACGATTGATCGCCTTGTCCAAACTGCAGGCAGCGGGATGGCCTATCGGTTTACGATTTGATCCGTTGATTTACTACCGGGATTTTAAATCCGATTACCGGCAGTTTTTTGAGCAGGTATTTTCGATTATCGACTTAAACCAATTGCATTCGGTCAGTCTCGGTGTTTTCAGATTACCGGAACATTACTTCAAAAAGATGCACAAGCTCTATCCCGAGGAAAAATTATTTTCCGGACCGTTGATTAGCGCTGAAGGCAAGGTGTCTTATCCTGCCGATCTTGAGCAGGATATGATTGCTTACTGCCGCGACGAGTTACTCAAATTCATACCGGAGGAAAAATACTTTCCATGTCAGATTTAGCCAGAACCGTCTTGGTAACCGGCGCAAGCTCGGGAATAGGCCGCGCGATAGCCAGAAAACTACTGGATAAGGGGCATGCTGTCATCGGTGCATCCAGAGATTGCAAGCAATTCAAAAAAGCGCTGCCTCATTTTTATCCCTTTGAAATGAATTTAAGCAATTTACCGTCTTTACCTGATGCCGCACAGCGCTTACTGAAAACTTACCCCGCCATTGACGCCGCAGTTTTTTGTGCAGGCATGGGGCAGTTTGGCTCGTTGGAGGAATTTTCCTATGCTCAGATAGAGGCGTTGATGACCATCAATTTTACCAGCCAGGCTTTTCTGACGCGGGCGCTGCTGCCTCATTTCAAGCGTCAGCCACAAAGCGATATCATATTCATCGGCTCGGAAGCGGGACTGCGCGGTACACAAAAAGGCAGCATCTACTGCGCCAGTAAATTCGCAATACGCGGCTTTACTCAGGCGCTACGGGAAGAATGCTCAAAAAGTCATTTAAGAGTCGCATTGATTAATCCCGGAATGGTCAAAACGCCTTTTTTTGATGCCCTATCGTTTCAGCCTGGAACTGCGGAAGGTCAATTTATAAGGCCTGAAGATGTAGCCGATGCGGTTTTATTTGTATTGGCATCAAACACGGCTATCGTGATCGATGAAATCAATCTGAGCCCGCTTAATAAAGTGATCAGCTTTAAAAAGGAAACGAAAATATAGGTCCTTGTTAAAAACCGCTGCCTCACTTATAAACTGGCCTGATTATAAGGATGTTTCAGCTCAACTCTTTATCCAAAGTCGACCGCGTCATTTCGGCAGAGCCTGCCCCGGTCAGGGAATGCGGGGCGCTGAAGCTTCTTGTAAATCAGCTAGAGTGAAGCCAAAACCATTTTCCGGCATCATGATTTACTCTTTGCGAAAATCAACTTAATGCAGGGCTTTTATCGGGAGAGTAAAATATTCAGAGAATTTGGCTGGGTTGCTCGCATGACTTGAGTGTGATCAATGATAGACCTGATTTTTGGGGGCCCTTCGTTGGGAATTGAAGCGTTTAAACTCGAGATCAAAAATGTTAAATCTCTTAAAAATGAAAGCCAGAATCTGGTTTTTGCTGGGTTTTGCCGGCTGTGTATTCCTTATGTCCATGGGTGCCTACTTTCAATTTGTCGGAGGCCTTGAACCCTGCCCTCTATGCATTTCCCAGCGCATAGGCATTATGTTAACGGGCCTGGTTTTTTTAATCGCAGGACTTCATAATCCGGCAGAAAAAGGCCGGAAAATCTATTCGATTTTAGGAACCCTGGTCGCTTTATCCGGCGGAGCAGTCTCGGTCAGGCACATTTGGATTCAGCATCTTCCTCCCGATGAAGTTCCCGAATGCGGGCCTGGCATAGAATACATGATGGAAAACTTCCCATTGGCTGAAGTCATCAAACAAATGCTGAGCGGCACAGGCGATTGCGCTAAAGTCGACTGGACCCTGCTGGGTTTCAGCATGCCGGCCTGGACATTAGTCGCATTTTTAATGCTGGCCGGACTCAGCTTGTTGCAATTTTGGAATTCTAACGGTCAAAAATAAGGATAAAAGCTATGAAATTGATTTTGAATAAAGTGCCGGCATTGCTGCTGTTACTGATATGCAGCGCTCAAGCCCAATCAGAAATAAACTTATCACAAGCCATTGAGGGGACGCATCGATCTGCTGAAAATAAAGCCCGTGACCGCTACCGGCATCCTGAGGAAACCCTCCGTTTTTTTGATGTTCAAAATACCATGACTGTTGTCGAGCTTTCCCCCGGAGCCGGATGGTATACCGAGATTTTGGCGCCTTATCTAAAAGACAAAGGCAAGCTTTATACCGCGCACTTTTCAGAGACGTCAAAAGTACCTTACTTTATAAAAAGCCTGAGCGACTTTAAATCCAAGTTGGCGGGGAATCCAGAAATCTACGGAGCGGTACAATTAACTGTTCTGCAAGCGCCGGAATTTACAAACATCGCTCCAGAAGGCTCCTGCGACAGGGCGTTGACATTCCGTAACGTGCATAATTGGATGAAAGACGGTCAGGCCGAAGCGGTCTTCGCTGCGGCCTACAAAGCCCTTAAACCGGGCGGCATTTTTGGGGTGGTAGAGCATCGCAGCTTACCTGATGCTCCATTGGCTCAGCAAATCACCTCCGGTTATGTCAGTGAAAACCAGGTCATTACCTTCGCTGAAAAGGCTGGGTTTAAATTACTGGAAAAAGCTGAAATCAATGCCAACCCCAAAGATACCAAAGACCACCCTATGGGCGTCTGGACGTTACCGCCCGCACTAAGACTGGGTCAGCAAAACAGAGCGCATTATCTGGAGATCGGCGAGAGCGACCGCATGACTTTAAAATTCATTAAACCTTGAGAGTTAACACCCCGCCCGCCTTGAATAGAGGGTGTAGGTGTCTGATTAAAAACTGAAGTTTCCCGATAATTTCAAAAACGGACAGCCATTCTGCTTGAACTACAGCGTTATCCCGGCAAAGCCTGCCCCGGTCAGGGAATGCCGGTATGACAGTCACTATTATCACAAACATAGGCATAAAACAGGAGTGAGTGAGCGGATACTGTGAGAGAACATAAAATTAAATAAACGTTATGAAAAAATTTAATTTTGTGAATCAGCTCACAAAGTTATACACAGCCAATGATGGCTGTTTAATTGCTTTAAAAGCCTTTTCATGCATTTTTTAGAGTAATTAATAAACTTAAATTATTGATGTATAAGTTATTTGTCAATTGCCCGCGTCTTTGAGTACTGTTAAAAATTATTTACCTGATTACCTATCCACAGAGTTATCCACAGTCTGCGTCAATAATTACATCAATGAATAGATTCCAAACAATTACCGCAAGTCAAGAGGTGCATGACTGACTTATACGCTACTGAAGAGCCTATTTTAAAAATCGCTGTTTCAGTCCCTCTGTATCGCCTCTTTGATTACCGGGCACCGGAAGACCTGGAATCTATTGCCTTGAAGCCCGGTATCAGAATCGAGGTTCAGTTTGGAAAAGCGTTAAAAGTAGGTGTTCTGGTTGAAATCGTTTGGCACACCGACAGACCGGTAGAGAAACTCAAACGAATTACCCGGATCATAGATGACGTTCCGCTATTGTCCAGCCTCGACTTACAGTTGTTGCAATGGGCCGGCAATTATTATCATCATCCCATCGGCGAGGTCATTGCGGCGGCTTTTCCTGTGGGATTAAGGAACGGGAAGCCTGCAAAATCAGGCCAGGAAAAGCGGTATGGCTTGACAACAGCTGGCCGGAATCTGGAACCCTCCACTCTTAAACGCGCCCATAAACAACGTTTATTACTGGAAAAATTCCAGGCATCGCCCAACAGTTTATCCGAGTCGGATTTGTCTGAATCTGAAGGTCACTGGCGCCTTTTATTGAAGATTTTACTGGAAAAGCAGCTGGTATTTATTGACGAAAACAGTGCACCTGTTGACCGCGCTGCGTTACTTCAAACCCCGGAATTGCTGCCCAATCCGGCCCAACAGGCGGCGATTGATACGATCAGAGAGGCATTAGGGGAATTTCGGGTGTTTTTGCTGGAAGGTGTGACCGGCAGCGGAAAGACCGAAGTGTACATGCAGATCATTCGATCAGTGCTTGAATCAGGCCGCCAGGTGCTGATTCTGCTTCCTGAAATCAGCTTGACGCCGCAATTGGAACAACGGTTCAGACAACGCTTTGCCTGCCCGGTTGCCGTCACACATTCGAAACTGACCAACCAGCAGCGCCAGACGGCCTGGTTATCCATGCAGACAGGCAGCGCATCTATCCTGCTGGGTACGCGCTCGGCCTTGCTGACACCGCTTAAATCACCTGGCTTGATCATTCTGGATGAAGAGCATGACGCCTCTTTCAAACAGCAGGAGGGTTTTCGTTTTTCGGCGCGTGATATTGCGGTCATGCGGGCAAAACTTTTACAGGTGCCGGTTGTATTGGGCTCGGCCACGCCTTCGCTGGAGAGTTTTTTCAATGTTGCCCAACAGCGTTATACGCTGCTGCATTTATCGCAAAGAGCCGGAGTCGCGGTTGCCCCTGCCTGCCATCTGCTGGACATACGTAATAAAAAACTGACAGGCGGCCTGTCCGAACCGCTGATCACTGAAATCAGTGCAACGCTGGCCAGACAGGAACAAGTGCTGATTTTTCTAAACCGCCGGGGCTTTGCTCCGACTTTGATTTGTCACGCGTGCGGCTGGGTTGCGCGATGTAAACGCTGTGAGGCAAACTTGGTCGTGCATATGGATCAGCGCGTGTTGCGCTGCCACCATTGCGGTCATGAACAGCCGTTACACCATCAGTGCCCTGCCTGCAAAGCTGTCGATGTGATGCCTTTAGGCTTGGGAACTGAACGCGTGGAGCATGTCCTGCCCGATCTGTTTCCGGGTAAATCGATTGTCCGGCTGGATAGGGACACGACACAGCGAAAAGGCGTTTGGGAGCAGTATATTGACAGGATCAACCGGAATCAGGTCGATATTATTATAGGCACACAAATGCTCGCAAAAGGCCATCATTTCCCAAATGTCACGCTGGTCGTTTTGCTGGATGCGGATAGCGGTTTATTCAGTATTGATTATCGAGCCACCGAACGCCTTGCGCAGTTGATCGTTCAGGTTGCCGGACGCGCAGGACGCGCAGAAAAACCGGGTAAAGTCATTTTGCAGACCCGACACCCCGAACACCCTCTCTTGCTCACCTTGCTGAACGAGCAATACGGTAATTTTGTCGCGGCAACCCTCAACGAACGACGGGAGGCGGGTCTTCCCCCTTATAGTTTTCAGGCTATTTTAAGAGTCGAGTCAAATCAACCTGAGCAGGCAACACAGTTTTTTGAGTCAGTCGCCAAAATCATTCATCAAACGACCGATAAAAGCCTGCAAGTGCTGGGGCCGGTCCCTGCACCTTTGGCGAGAAAGGCGGGACGCTACCGTTATCAATTATTATTTCAAAGCGTTCAGCGAAAACCTTTGCACCGATTTTTGGACACTTTTTTGCCCGCACTGGAAAAGCTTGCCAGTGCCAGAAAAGTTCGCTGGTCGATTGATGTTGACCCGATTGACCTTTATTGAAAATGCGGGATATAAACTCAGTCTGCTCAACCAGTCTTATAGCGATGACGCCTGCAAGACGGTCGCTGATGTTTGAATGGATAATCAACGGGCTTTAGTGGATAATAATTCGTTATTTTTGACTTAGAGCAACAAAGCCGTAATGAAACAAAAATTAGAGGCGCTGATACTCACTGCTGTTGATACGTTAAAAAATGAAGGCGTAATTGACGCGGGAATAACTCCCAAAATAACGATAGAAAACTCTCGAGATTTGCAACATGGGGATTTCGCAACCAATGTCGCCCTGGTGCTTGCAAAACCCGCCAAATCAAACCCCAAGGCATTAGCCGAAAAAATCGTTGCCGCTTTACCCCAAGATGAACTGGTGTCACGCATTGAAATAGCGGGGCCTGGATTTATCAATTTTTTCATTAATCCCGATGCCCAATTTCAAATTGTCAGTCAAATCCTGGATCAGGGTGCCAAGTTCGGACTGAGCCAGGCGGGTGCCGGGCAAAAAGTGCAGGTTGAGTTTGTCTCCGCCAATCCCACGGGTCCTTTACATGTCGGCCATGGACGTGGCGCCGCTTATGGATCGGTGGTCGCCGATTTGCTTGAAGCGGCCGGATTTACCGTTCACAGGGAATACTATGTAAATGATGCGGGAAGACAGATGGATATTCTGGCAACCAGCATCTGGTTGCGTTATCTGGCCGAATGCGGCGAAGTGGTGCCCTTTCCGACAAACGGTTACCGGGGTGAATATGTGCGCGAAATCGCCTGGGATATTCACAAGTCGGCGGGCAATGACTATCGCAGACCGGCTGAACTGATAGTAGAGGATATTCCTCCCGATGAACCCCAAGGCGGTGATAAGGAAACGCATATTGACGCCCTGATCGCTCGTGCCAAAACCTTGTTAGGCGCCAGCCTTTATCAGGATTTTTTCCAGATTGGGCTCAAAACCATATTGCAGGATATTCGCCAGGATTTGGCAGAATTTGGCGTGAATTATCAGGAATGGTTTTCCGAACGATCGCTGATGGAAAGCGGTGCGGTTGAAGAAGCTTTGGAACGTTTGCGGCAAGCCGGTTACCTTTACGAACAGGACGGGGCAACCTGGTTTGCGTCCAGCCGTTTAGGCGATGAAAAAGACCGTGTCGTGGTGCGTGATAATGGTCAGATGACTTATTTTGCGTCCGACATTGCTTATCACATGAACAAACTGGATAGAGGTTACGATAGAGTCGTCAATATCTGGGGCGCCGATCACCATGGTTACATTCCCAGAGTCAAAGCATCGATTGAAGCTTTAGGCGCGGACGCGTCAAAACTGACGGTGTTGCTGGTTCAATTTGCCGTCCTGTACCGGGGTGAAGAAAAAGTACAAATGTCCACACGCTCCGGTGAGTTTGTCACCTTAAGACAGTTGCGTAACGAAGTCGGCCAGGATGCCGCCCGCTTTTTCTATGTCATGCGCCGCTCAGAGCAGCATATGGATTTTGACCTTAAACTGGCCACATCCAAATCCAATGAAAATCCCGTTTACTATGTTCAATATGCCTACGCGCGGGTTTGCAGTGTGCTGAGGCAACTGGATGAAAAAAACTGGGAGCGTGATATTACACTGGGCATGGACAATCTTAATTGTCTGCGGGAAGAGCACGAAACGGCGCTATTAACCACGCTGGCGCGATATCCTGAGGTACTGGAACGCTCTGCGCTGATGTACGAGCCGCATCAGCTGATCCATTATTTACGGGATTTGGCGACTGAATTCCACACTTACTACAATGCCCACCAGTTTTTGGTTGAAGACCCGATTATTCGTAACGCCAGACTCAATTTAATCTGCGCAGTCAAGCAGGTGCTGTCTAATGGTTTGCTACTATTAAAAATTAATACGCCAGAGGCCATGTAATGTCCAGAGATTATAAAAACCGGGGACGGGGCAGCAGAGTCGTCAAAAAGCCTCCCTCTGCGATTGCCGGTTGGAAATGGTTAGCTATCGCGGGAATCATAGTCGCGTTTGGCGTTTTCTTATTTTCTCTTAAAGACAATAAAACGGATCAAGCCGCAGTACCACAACCGGTGCTTAACACTGCAATGCCCAATACCCAAACCACACAAGCCAAACCGGCAGCCCAAAAACCCAAGCCGGTTGAAGAGAAAAAAGCCGAAGAGCCGCATTTTGATTTTTACACTATTTTGCCGGCAAAAGAGGTGGTCATCCCCGAATATGAAATCAAAACGCGGGTTAGAGAAGAACGCGTCGGCAAAGCAAAAGAGTCCAAATACACCTTACAGGCAGGATCTTTCCGGGATTTTGGCGATGCTGACCGGTTGCGGGCTAAACTGGCTCTGATGGGACTGGTCGCCCGGGTTGAAAAAGCCAAAGTTGGCGATGTAATTTGGAACCGCGTAAAACTTGGTCCTTACGAACAAATGACCAGTGTCACAACCATCAAGGACCGTCTCAAGAAAAATGGCATTGATGCCATGGTAACAGAAGGCGGACGCTAGATTTCATGCACCATGGGGTAAACAATGAGCTTTTATAAACATCATCTGTTTTTTTGTACCAATCAACGGGAAAACGGAGCCGCCTGTTGTGCCGACTTTAACGCGCAAGAACTGCGCGACTATGCCAAAGAGCAAGTCAAGGCATTAAAGCTGAGCGGCCCCAAAAAATGCCGGATCAATAATGCCGGCTGTTTGGACCGTTGCGCTCAAGGTCCTGTGCTTGTGGTTTACCCGGAAGGCGTTTGGTACAAATACAGCAGCAAGACCGATATCGACGAAATTATTGCCGAACATTTGCAAAACGGCCGCCTTGTTGAAAGGCTTTTAATTGACCGATGAGTGTTGCGAAAAGAGACTTACCGTTTGAGTCCGTTTCAAATCGGCTGTTAATCTAATTGACGATCCCGGAAAAGAACCACAAATCGGCTACACTTTTCTCCTATTACCACCCATCACGCTTAACGCTTTAATCAAAGGTTAAGCGGTTGATCCGCTTCAAACACGAACTCATAATTTAGAGAGATTAGCACCATGAAAGGTATTATTCTGGCAGGAGGCACCGGCACACGGCTGTATCCGATCACGAAAGGCGTTAGTAAACAGTTAATGCCTATTTACGACAAGCCGATGATTTATTATCCGCTTTCTGTGCTGATGCTGGCGGGCATCACCGAAGTGCTGATCATCTCTACACCGCATGATTTGCCGCTTTTTCAAGCCTTATTAGGCAGTGGCGCTGAAATCGGCATGACCTTCAGTTATAAAGTTCAGCCCTCACCCGACGGACTTGCTCAGGCATTTATACTGGGCGAGGAATTTATTGGTACCGATAGCGTGTGTATGGTTCTGGGAGACAACATATTTTACGGTCACGGCTTGAGTAAAATGCTGGGCAGAGCGATTTCCCATGTTGAAGAACTCCAGAAAGCTACGGTGTTCGGCTACTATGTAAAAGACCCCCAACGTTATGGCGTTGCCGAGTTTGATAGCGAAGGTGACGTACAAAGTATCGAAGAAAAACCCGCGCAACCGAAAAGTAATTATGCCGTAGTCGGGCTTTATTTTTATCCGAACAGTGTCGTCGATGTGGTCAAAACGCTTAAACCTTCGGCCCGAGGTGAGCTGGAAATTACCGGTTTAAATCAGCTTTACCTTGACCAAGGCAATCTGAAAGTGGAACTGATGGGTCGAGGCTTTGCCTGGCTCGATACCGGCACGCATGAATCCTTGATGGAAGCCTCCAATTTCATCCAAACCATAGAAAACCGGCAAGGTTTGAAAGTCGCCTGTATCGAGGAAATCGCCTATGAGCAAGGTTATATTTCCAAAGAACAATTACTCGAATTGGCGCAACCGCTTAAAAAGAACCAATACGGTCAATATTTGATTCATCGAGCCAGTCAAGGGAGGATCGTGAAATGAAGTTTAGCGTAACGGCATTGCCCGACGTTGTTATCATTGAGCCGCAAATTTTCGGCGATCACAGAGGCTACTTTATTGAGACCTTCCGGCAGGACAGGCTGGATGACTTTCTGGGTTATAAAATTAACTTCGTGCAGGATAATGAATCCAAATCAGGAGTAGGCGTTCTGAGAGGTCTGCATTATCAGTTGCCACCTGCGGCGCAAACCAAATTGGTCAGAGTTATCAAAGGAAAAGTGCTGGATGTGGCCGTTGACATCAGAAAAGGCAGCCCGACATTTGGGCAGCATGTAGCCGTCGAATTATCCGGTGACAATAAGCGCCAGATGCTGGTTCCCCGCGGATTTGCCCACGGTTTTGTGGTGCTGGAGGAAGACACGGTCTTTGCTTATAAAGTCGATAACTACTATTCCCCGGAAAATGACAGGGGCATCGCTTTTGACGACCAGGCCCTAGGCATCAACTGGCAAATTGAAAAAGACCGGCTCCAATTATCAGCCAAAGACACCCGGCAACCTTTGCTCAAAGATGCTGAAGTTTTTGAATACGGCGGTTCCTTGTATGCGTAAAACGTTGCTGGTAACCGGCGCACAGGGCCAACTGGGCAGTGAACTTCGATTGTTAAGCCCTCAACACCCTGATTTATCGTTTACGTTTATCGGCAGAGACGATGTTGATTTGAGTCAGCCCGAAGCTATCCAGGCCTATTTCAAAGACAAAACCTTTGATGTCATCATCAATTGTGCCGCCTACACTGCTGTGGATAAAGCCGAATCAGAACCGGCTCTGGCACAATCGATCAATGCCGATGCAGTCGAAGTCCTGGCAAACATCGCCAAAGAAAAAAATAGCGCCATCATCCATATTTCAACCGATTATGTTTTTGACGGGAAAAATTACCGGCCTTACCTCGAGACCGATAAAACTCAACCTCAAAGCGTTTACGGACAAACCAAGTTGGACGGCGAACGGGCCTTATTGAACAATAATCCGCCCAAATCACTCATCATCAGAACTTCCTGGGTTTATTCCAGTTTCGGCGCTAATTTTGTCAAGACCATGCTGCGCCTGGGTAAAGAAAGGGAATCGCTGGGTGTCATTTTCGATCAGGTTGGAACACCCACGTATGCCCGCGATTTGGCGCGCACGATTTTGACCCTCGTCGAAAATCCGCAACTTGACGCGCTATCTGCCACCGAAATTGTCCATTACAGCAATGAAGGTGTGTGCAGTTGGTATGATTTTGCCAAAACCATATTTGAACTTTCCGGCCTGACCTGCCAGGTCAATCCTATCGAAACCAAAGACTATCCCACCCCCGCCACGCGGCCCCATTACAGCTTGCTCAATAAAGCCAAGATAAAGCAGCAATTTGGCATTTCAATCCCTTACTGGAAACAAAGTCTGGCCGAATGTTTGAGCCTTCTGAACGTGTCTTGAGGATCAGCTTTCATTGCCCGGAAAAGAGGTCTGTGGATGGCAATTGAGCATAAAGGGGCATGGCTATCCCTGTTTTCAAACGCAGGGCTTGTTATTCTTACCCTAACAAGGTTAGCCCTATGCCGAATTTAGGACAGACGTCTATTAATCATGGGCTTTCTGTTACGGAATCAATTGGGCTAAAAAGACACTTCAGCTTTGACGACAACTATCCTGACACAGAGGGATCAGGTATATGAATCAATGCAGGGTCGCAATGACCATTGGACATCCGTTCATTTGCGGATGCCTGGTAACCAGCACTTTAAAGCCGAAGGTATATTCAATCAATGAAGGTCTAAGAATTTTGTCGGGGATATCAAGGTCGACAATATTTCCGTCTTTAAGCATTGCGATTTGGTCAGCATACATTGCCGCCAAATTAAGGTCATGCAAAATAGCGATTACTGCGATTCCCTTAGTTTTTGCCAGTTGAAGGGCAATCCTGAGAATGCTGTGTTGGTGGGCAAGATCGAGGGCCGATGTCGGTTCGTCCAGAAACAAATAGCGCGCTTGATCACGATCAGATTCCCAAATTTGCGCCAGCACTCTGGCAAACTGGACACGCTGTTTTTCTCCTCCGGAGAGTTGGGTGTATTTCCGGTTGCGAAGTCCTTCAATATCACAGGCTAAAAGTGCTTCACTCACCACCCATTCATCGCGGCAAAGGTCCCGTTTATCCGAGTGCGGACTACGACCCATCATAACCACTTCATGGACGGTCAAAGGGAATGCAAGACTGGCGCTTTGCGGCAAAATACCTCTGATTTTGGCTAATTCGCCGCGCCGCCAGTCGGGTAACGCTCTGCTATTTATGGAAATGTGGCCTTGATAGGCGGACAGATCGCCGCTCAAGGCTTTCATCAGCGTCGATTTGCCTGCGCCATTGGGACCGGCGATTGCTAGAAATTTTCCTGGCGATACCATTAACGAGATGTTTTTGATGATGGACGCACGGCCCAGCGTCACACTGATGTTGTTTGCTTGTAACACGTTAATCGCCCATGAGTTTGAGCCGGAGCAATAGCCACAGAAAGAAGGGGCTACCCAATAAGCCGGTGATAATTCCGATAGGTATTTCGGCTGGAGCAGCAACACTGCGTGCCAGAAGATCGGCACTCAGCAGCAGGGTTGCCCCTAGCAAAGCTGAACCGGGAACCAAAATACGATGATCTGGCCCCAGCCACAATCTCAGCACATGAGGTGTGACCAGCCCTATGAACCCAATGATGCCCGACAGCGCTACCGATACGCCCACGCCCAGCGCTACTAAAATGATGACTACGGTTTTGATGGTTTCTACGGGAAAGCCCAAATGACCGGCTTCAGCTTCGCCCAGCAACAAGGCGTTGAGTGCGCGAGATAACATTGGCAGCATGATCAGCGGCAATAAAAAAAAAGGCAGGCCGCTGAGCAATACCGGCCAGGTCACTCCGCCAAGACTGCCCATGCTCCAAAAAGTCAGGGATCGTAATTGCTCGTCATTGGCAAGGTAAACCAGTAGGCCGGTTACCGAGCCTGACAAGGCATTGATCGCAATACCTGCCAGTAGTAAGGTAGCGATGTTGACGGTGCCATTGACTGTGGCTAACCGGTAAACCAGTAAGGTGACGGCAAAGCCGCCTGAAAATGCAGCTAAAGGTAAGAGTGTTGAGCCTAACCAGCCAGTCAGAGCCGGTAAAAATAGCGGACCTAATACGATGACTGAAACAGCTGCCAGGGCGGCGCCACTTGAAATGCCGATCAAGCCGGGATCTGCGAGTGGATTGCGAAACAATCCCTGCATGGCAGCGCCGGAAACGGCCAAAGTGCCTCCGACCAGCAAGCCCAGAACCAGCCTAGGCGAACGAATCGTAGTTAATACGGCATGTTGCTCAGGCGTAAAATTCCAGGGCAAATCAATTCCGGCGGTATGACCCAGGATGGCAATGATTTGTAAGGGTTCGATGGTTACTGCCCCGGTTCCCAGCGACAACAGGCAGGTGATGATCAATAAACCGGTCAATAAACCTAATGCATAATGCTTTTCAGATCGCTGGATAGCCGTTTGAGAGTTCTTAGGATTTACTGATGCTATGCGGCCTACGCTCATAAAGCAGATTTTGAAACTGAAAAACTTTGGATTTGGCGGCTTAAATCCAAGGCAGCTTGGCCGGTTCTAGGGCCGAAACCCAGTAAAAAAAGTGTATCCATGATGATAACCCGGCCTTTATGCCCGGCGGGTGTTAGCTTAATGCCGGGTATATCTAATAGTTTTTCCAGGCCGCCGACGGAATTGAGGGTTAAATCGGTACATAAAATGATGTCAGGTGCAGCCGATATCAGCGCTTCAGTGCTTACCGGTTTGTAGCTGGAAAAGCCGTTCATCGCATTGCTGCCACCGGCCAACTGAATCATGGCATCGGCAGGCGTATCGCTGCCGGCCGCCAACAGGTTGCCTTGTGACACGGTCAATAAAAAAAGAATACGTGGACGCTGGCCTGATTGTCCGCGTGTTTTTTCCAGTGTGTCGAAGTCCGCGCTTAGCCGGGCAAGCAAGGGTTCGGTTTGATTCTGCTTATCTACAAGCGCCGCGATATGTCTGATTTTTTTAATGAGACCTTCTTTTGTATAGTCTTCCTGAATCGTTTTAACGGGTATACCGGCTGCGCTGATTTGCTTTAATACGGCTGGTGGGCCTGCCGCAGTAGAGATTAGCAGCAAGTCAGGTGCCAGGGATAAAATGCCTTCAGCCGACAGATTGCGCTGATAGCCCACGCTGGGCAATTTTTTAGCAGCTTCCGGAAAAGAGCTGGTAGTGTCTGTACCTACCAATTGCTGATCAGCGCCCAAGGCATAAAGAATTTCGGTAATTCCGCCACCTGCCGAGATGATTCGGTGGGCACTGATACGTTCATTTTCTCCGGTTGCCTGAGGCAATTCAGTTGCTTGCGCTGGTAAGTGCGAACTCAAAATGAGCGTTGCCGATAACGGCAAAACGCTACGTCTAATTAATAGGAATAATCGTCGATAGCCTTTCATCGTGATCAATTTGACTGGTTTGAGGAACGGTTTGTTGCGGGTTTATGACCTTTGTCATTGATAGGGCGAAGCTGATCCATCGCGTCGCCTTCGATAGTGAAGGCACGCGCAAAGCCCTGGACAAAATTTCCTTTTTGAGGCGTAAGACGGAACAAATGAAAATCCTGTAACTGTTTCAGGAAATTGATGAACTCACCAAATTTGGCTTCAAATAGCGACATGATGTCTTCAAAAGCTTGGCTGTCTCTTGCCACTTCCAGGGCAGTGCATTGGTAGGTTACTCGTTGCCGTGCAAACAAATTACCGGCTTTGTCTTCATCTTCAATAAACAGCACGCCCGCTAGCCCGCTATGGTCCATATTGCGTGTATGTGCAGCGAGTTCGCTGACGTAGACATAAAAACTGCCTTCATGCTTTACATAAGCGGCATAACTGGCTTCCGGGAAGCCTGCCGGGCTGACGGTAGCCATTAATAGACTGTTGAACCGCTCCGGCAGTTGTTGGTAAGTCTCGAGCACTTGGTTCATGTCAATCGTATTGTTTGTCATCTGGTTATCCTGGTTACTCAAAATGGGCTGAATCGTCTATCTCATATCATTAAAATCCGCTTAACTTGAGCGGGGTCATCCGCTAACCTCCCCGCTAATCAAGACCTCCCATAGGTTCATGCTGCTTGTATCTTGGTCGGCGTTTAGTAATATCAAAGCGATGATCTGATGATTGGCATCGACGATCTCAAGCGTCTTCAACTCCTGCTTTCCATCGATGCTTTGAGTATTCACTCTGAAGCCGGACAGGGCTTCTGTGTTTAGATGAAGGCTAAAATACTCGTCCAGAATATTAAACCAAGGTCCTGTGATACGGATATTATGGATGGGACCTTGATAAACCTGAATGCATCCGTAATTTCTAACGCAGATGCCGATGCTTAAACCCTGTGATGCTATTTTGTTTAAAAGAGGTTGAAATAAATCGGGTGCCAGGAATTCGAGGTTTGATGTGTCTGTTTCAACTAGATCTGACACAATGCCCATTGCGATCAAGCCGGCATAAAAATCTTCGGTATCGCAAAGAAGATGCGTTGACTGGGTTATTCTTCCTGTGTTGAAAGTGGCGATGTTAAACCGGCTAAAGCGAGGCGGCGAATCAATTGTTTGATGCTGGGATTGATCGGCGGATGTCAGTTGCTTGACCAGTGCATGGTAAATGCTTAAATCACTGTCCTCAGTCATATAAATTTTATGAATCGCCAAACCGTTAGCAGCAAAAAATTGCAGGCTGAAACGAGTTTCGTTGAGAGACGGTTCCATCACGCCAAATGCGACATGAATCACTTGGGTCAATAACTGCAAATTAACGGCGTCGCTCTTTACTCGGCAGCTTTCATCTGAATGATGAATTACCGTATAAAGTCCGGTTGTTTCATGCACGGCAAAGTCATTTCTGGTCAACGCCATTACGGGGCCTATGGCCGGTAATGCCTTAAATATCTCCGGCCAATCCAGGTTAAGCCGCGTCACCGTGCTGCCGCATCCAGTCGCAAGCAGTTCCGCTTCGCTTACATTCAGGGTTGCTGCAGCTTCCCTGATGCGAAGGCGCGGCATGGCAAGACGCAGTTCAGACCATTCTTGTTTGAGTGCCTGTGGTGAATAGGGGTCTGTGTAGATGGGATTCAAATTCATGAGTGTGATCTCTGATCAGTAAAAATGCAGTTGTGTAAACACATAATCCGGACGCACTGTTTTGAATCCGGATCCAGCGGGTATAAATCTGCGGCGCATAGGTGATGATTTGCCAATAACTGCTGAATCTTTTCAGGTCTGATAGCCACCTGTATCCGTTTTTCATCCCAAAGGGAGGGTGTGTTTGTCTTTTGTTCTCGTATCCATTTAAGCGTTAGGTATGGCTGCCAAAGCTTGGAAAGTCTAAGGATGATGCTACTGCCAGTTGCCTTTAATAAATCAGGACCGCCCATTTTGGGGCCGGACGATGATTTTCTTATTGACTGAACCGGTTGCGTAACATTGGAAAATAATTGGAAATCAGCTTTAAACATGATGGTTACCCTACAAAGCTAAAAGTCTATCGCCGTCCTGATGAATCAGGAACGATTTGAATTTATACTAATGCGAATCATTTCTATTTGCAAGAGAAAGAATAACAATTTGATCCTGTTTTTTGCGTATCTGAAAAGCAGCAAGTGTTCTGATGGTCGATAAAGTTATCAAAATTTTTGCAGACACATCCCTGCCAGTTACGGATAATGGCTTATGAATACTATTAATCCTACTCTCTCTTCCTCGTCCTCAGTTAGCGCTGCAGGCCGCTCTTTTAATGAATTACCACTGCCGGAAGCTATGCTGGCGACGCTGCAGCAGCTTGAATACCTGAGCATGACACCGATTCAGGCCGCCAGTTTACCTATTACACTGGCGGGTCACGATTTGATTGCTCAAGCCAAGACGGGTAGTGGCAAGACAGCGGCATTT
>JAGXSU010000113.1 GCA_018333785.1 Methylomicrobium sp.
CTCCACCTGCACCGCCACATACCGGGCAACGTTTAGTTATATACCTGAATGGATGCGGCAATAAACCATCGAGCCCATCAGCTATTTGTTGGGATTTTTCGCCAAATTTTGCCAGCAAAAAAAATGGACCTATCAGGATGATCCGGATAGCAACAACCCACAAAATCAGCTTGCCTTTATCAGCCATACCGTTTCCCCAACACCGCCCCAATATCTTCCAGATACGGCTGCAAGGCCCTAAGCGCTGCCGGATCACGCTGGCGTAATTCGTCGGCAACGATCCGCAAGGTGTCCAGCGCTACCGACAAGCCGCTAAACTGCGGATTGATGCGGCTGAACGCCTTACTAAACTTGGCATAAGCATCGGCCAATTGCGCTAACAGCTGGGCTTTTTCCGAGGCCGGAATCGGCGCGGTTTCAAGCTCCCGCGTGGTGGTGATCACTTGCCTGGCGAAATCCTCCACCAGCTGCTTGTTCAAGTCATCGATGCCTTGCTCGCTGATACGATACGCCGCCCGTGCCGTGTCCCAGTCATCGCCTTTTTTTTGCGCTCCGGTTTTCCACGAGCGCCCGGTGTCATAACTCACCTCCGTGGCGATGCAGGCACCCGACAGCGGCATACCTTCTATATAAAGGCGGCGGACGTGATCGCGGGTATCTTGAGAATGTGCCATTACATGCGCTTGATCAGTTCGACGGCTGCCGCTGCCAAAGCCCCGCCCACGCCACCGCCCAAGGCCGACAGCTTGGCAACTTTTTCATTCAGCCGCTTGTCTTCCGATTCCAAATCGTTGATGCGCCCGCTCATGCTGTCTATCCTCGCGGTCAGACGTTCTTCCAGCTGCGTCAGCCGCTCGTTCTGGCTGTCCTCCGCGCGCCGCAAATCCTCGCGAATGATGCGGATCGAATCCGTCAGGCTTTGATGCATCACCCGTAACTCACCGGTCAATTGGCCCAAGGCTTGGGCGACGACTCTATCGCTATTTGTAGTTGACTCGCTCATTGGGTCTTCCTGTTTCAAAATCAATTAATGTATTCAGCCGGGCGCGGCAGGTGTCGTAGTGGTATTGGGCGCCGCCGATCCACCCGGCGACGTCGGTATCGGTGGCAATGGCGCCACTTTCTGTAACAGATGGGCAGGCGGTTTCGGGCAGGGCGCTATCGTCACGCGCGGGGGTGCGGTTGAGCAGCCGGACAGCAGCGCTATCAAGGCAACGCTTGCCGGTAGTAACTTTGGAAATAGCACGCTGCACCTCCTCAGTGCGGGTTTGCAATTGGGTTTCGGTGGCGGACAGCTGCGCAGACAGCGCCTCGCCCCGGTTGATCTCCTCCAGATAGCGCTGGCGGAATAACTGTTCAGCCGCCGCCAGGCTTTCGGCTTGTTCGGTTTTTATGTCCGCCAGTTCGGCGTTGAAATACAAATCGGTAAAAAACCAGCCGCAGTTTGCGCCCAGCATAAAACCGACCAAGGTAGCAGTCATTAAGGGATTCATAACAGCTCCTCCAGCGTAAAGACGGGCATGGACAGCCGGGACGCTACATCCAACTCCAGCCGCGCGCCTTTGGATTGCCACCAACCCGGCAAAAACACGACCGCGTCACATTTCAGCATCTGCCGTAACCCTAAGCGCATATAGCCGTTCCAGCTGTTACAGGCCGGTTGCGGGTTTTCGGCGGGATTTTCCACCTGAAACCCTTTGGCGCGCAGCTGCTCGGCAGCCTGGTTAAACGCGGGGTAGTTAAAGTCGACAATGCCGGTCATAGGGCCTGCCAGATAGATCCACTTGGGTACCGGACGCGATTGGGGTGTCATGGTGCAACCTCCCCGCCCCAACTGGCGTAGAGAGGTTGCAGGGTGATTAGAATACGCCGGGGATAATCCAGGTTTTCCCGGCAATGCACCACCGAACGTTTGGCCGCTCCGCACTTGCTGTCCACAACAGCACGCTTAAACGAGCCCGCCGCCTTGGCTTCCGCCTGCCAATGCCCCAAACCGCCGTTATAACTGCGCAATGCTGCCCACAGCCGGTCAAACTCAGAGTCACCCTTGACGCGCTGAATTAACCAGCGGTCATAGCCGACCATCGAGCGCATCGCCCAACGCGGGTTCGTGGGCTGGCATTCCTGCACCGACAGCCCCAAGCGCTCACACCACCATTTAGCCGTAGCGGGCATGAATTGCGCCATACCCAAGGCCCCGACACGGCTGACCGCATCGGTTCGCCAGCCCGATTCCTGGTGAAGTTGTGCGGCAAATGCCGCAATCGGGGCATCCAAACCCCATTCGGCATGAGCGACGCGGGTTAACTCAGTGCGATAAAGCAAAGCCGCACGCGGCATGACCGGCTGGGCTTTGGCTTCTGCCCAGGCGATCACCACCAGCACGGCCATCATCGCCAGGCGAAGTGGCCAGCTCATTATGCCCCCAAGCCAACGGCGAGCATGGCAAAGCCCACAATCACGGCACGACGGATCATCGCCAAGGCAAAGACCAGGTGATAACCCTCGTTAACGCGAAAGTCCGCATCGTCCTTGTTGGTGCTGAGAGCGGAATGTCGGTTATCCCAGTATTCCGCCAAATAGCCATCCGGACGCGCATACGGAAACAACGAGCGATCCAGGTAATAACCCAAAACGCCCGCCGTAGCCACCAGCGCCACTTTAAACAACGCCACGCCAATCTGGTGCGGATACAGCAATGCAATCTGCGCCAACAACACACCGGCAATCGCCAGCCACACGGTTAATCTCGGTAATTTCATCGAATCAGTCTCCAGGTTAAAAAGTGCCTTTCGGAGAGTGCAGATTACGCGCGCGCGCGAGGTTTGATGAGGCTGGAAACGTTTCCAGCGGGGACGCTGCCGGATGAAGCGGGTAAAGTGCCCGGCCAGAGAGAAGGAGAAGCCCATGCGCCACACACGACCCGCCAAACCGGCACAAGCCCGCGAAGAAGTCCGCCTTGAAACAGGAAGCGTGTTTAATAAAACGCCCCTGCAAAGCTGGCGCTGAGGCGCGCGGCGGAACAAAATGGCACGAAGTATCCGCCGATCCCCGACTTTTTAACCGGGTGTGGCGGGCTCTGCTCAGGTTGCCAAAAAGTGACGACCCACCGCCACAAGACAGGAGATAGGCATGGTCGATGACTTTTATAAGCCCCTTTACGAGCAAGGCAAAGACAGAATAGACGCGCTGTTAAACCGGATAGAGCTGCTTAAAATCGAACGTGAAATACTGCTGCAGGTCATCAAAGACTACAAAGACCTGTGTTTTAAAAATACCAAGGGGACACCATGAAAACCATCTTAATTTATGTACTGACAGCCTCCTTAATGAATGCGGCGGCATTAACCGGCGACATAGGCTTCATGCTGCTATCTGTGTTGGCCTTGATCGGCCTGCATAAGCACACCAAAACGTTGACCATCAAACCGATGAAAAACGGCTTTGAAAAAGAAATGTAACCGAAATGTTTACGGAAAAAGCCTATCACGCGGCAATGGCGAATCTCCAAGCGTTTGGGTGGGACAAACTAAGCCCCGAAGACCGTAATATCATCAATTATTTTTATCCCCCGTAGGGCGGATTCGCGGCAGCAATCCGCAGGGAGAGTGGATCTACTCCCTGGCGAATTGTCGGCAACCATTTCGTTGATAGGCACAAGATGGTTAGTTGGTTCCACCCACTGGCTACGGGCTAAGCGGTAAGCGAACCGCGTCAGTCGCGATCCTTATTTCTTCTTGGCCTTCAGTTTGCCCCTTTTGTCCAACTCGGCTTGGCAATTTGGGCAGGATAGCGTGGGCTGTGCCGACATTTGCATAATGAAGACCCAAAAGAAACCGAATAACACCGACAAATAAATGATGCCTAAATAACCGGTTCCGGCCATGCCAGCCGTAAAGATCAAAGCCAGAAACGCCGCTCCAAATGGCTGTAACCCGCTTTTTATAACGCCCATCTTCCCGGTATAACCACACTCCAAACACAACATGTTATCCATGTGGCTATCGTATTTCTTAAGGTCTTCAAGAATTTCGACAGGAACCATGTCGGCCGATGTGCTTGATTTTTTCATGCTTCTTCTCCTTCATTGGTGGGTTATTTTTTTGACGGTCGTTCATGGGTGGATTTCTTCTTTACACATCCTACGACTCTGATCAACTCAAAAGCCTCAACGTCAAGGCAGATTATCGATAGTGCCGTAGGGCGTTTTTGCGATAGCAAAACGCCGGATCCGGAAAGGCATGGCGGATTGCTATCGCGAATCCGCCTTACGGGTTCAATCATGCCGGGTCTCCTTCGTTAGTGGGTTCGGTTTCTTCGCCGGTTTGCATAGCTTGGTAGACGGCTGGCATAGCTGACCAATCGATGCCGTTTGACGTTCGTAAAAAATCCAGTCCATCAAGACCTTGTTTATCCATTTCCTTGGTTGCCAGAACCCGGCATTGACGTAGATAGCCAAGCTCCATGGCGTTGTGTGCCACGTTTTCAGCTCGGATGCCGGTAATCACGTAACCCACGTCAACGCCTAAGGCGGCTACTTTCGCGAGATAGCGGCCTTTTGGTGTCGTTTTGTTTTTTTCGTAATCAATTTGCGTCTTTTTAGTTGTTCCTGCTGCCTCGGCTAAAGACGGCTGCGTCAATTTTAGCCGTTCGCGCTCTTCTTTTAATCTGTCGCCAATAGTCACAAATATTTCTCCAAATATGCTTGACAGGTAACAAAATAGTTACCATAATTTAACCGTAAATTGATTGCAGCATAAACCAGGAGCAAAGATGGCACTTACACCAGAACAAGTCAAAAATAAATTCCGCGAGGAAGGCAAAACCATTAAGGAGTTTGCTCGTGAAAACCAATTCCCAGAAATGCAAGTGTACCGGGTGATGAATGGGACCATCAAAGGCACCCGCGGGCGCGGGCATGAAATTGCAGTGGCCTTAGGCCTCAAATAAGGAGAACACGATGATTACAGCATCAATGATTAAAGAAAACGGTATCGACATTGGCGGCATGACCGTAATGCCAGTCGCCAACCCTCAGCATATTTCAGCACTGCAGGCGCTATCGACGGCGGTTGTTTTGAAAGGTGAAGAAGAACCGAAAGAAAAGATGGCACTTACACCTGCAGAAGCTAAACAAAAATTAATTGATTCTGGCGTGACCGCTGCCGAATACGCGCGCCGGCACGGATTTAAATATACCCAAGTGGTTGCAGTATTAAACGGTACCAACAAAGGCCGTTACGGAGAAGCGCATCGAATCGCGGTATCGCTAGGAGCTTATTCCATGACACTCAAAGAAGTCAAAGAAGAATTTAGAAAGAAGGGCATCACTCGAAAAGAGTGGGCAAAACAAAACGGTCTGAATTACAGAGCAGTTATTTCAGTGATGAATGGAACAAACAAGGGCGAATACGGCGAGGCACACAGAGCAGCCGTGGCTCTGGGTTTGAAAGAAGGAGAAGTGGCATGAATAATCTTATCACCATCCCCTTTCACCAACAAACCATCGTTGCCATCGAGCGAGATGAAAAACCCTATGTGGCCATGCGGCCGATTGTTGAAAACATGGGGTTAAGCTGGAAGGCTCAACACGTCAAATTAGTAGAAAAGTTTGGTTCAGTTGTGGCGACTATCGCCACAACTGGATCTGACGGAAAGCGCTATGAAATGGCCTGTTTGCCACTGACAAAACTGACCGCTTTTCTGTATTCGATCAACCCAGCAAAAGTTAAACCCGAACTGCGCGAATTGGTCATCGCCTATCAAGAAGAATGCGACGAAGTGCTATTCAACCACTTCATGAGTCGCTTCAATACTGAACACACTGCCTACACGCAATTGCTGCACGGCATTTTCGCCAAGCACCCTCAATGGCGTGAAACGCTGGACTTGCTGCATTACGGTTTTACACAGGTGGAAATCGCCAGCCTGCAAGGCAAAAACCGCCGCAACGTGCAACGCATGATTGGTCGTATGCAAGCGGCTGGTATCAATTGTCGCCGTAAAGCCTTGGGAGGCCGTCATGGCTGAAATACTCACCCCGGATTATCTGGCGCAGGCTTACGCAGCTCGCACCAATGCTGCACACACTCGGTTAGTTCGTCGAGTACAGCGACTAACTCCTCATGAGCGGGATTGTCTGCTAGCGCCTCTGCCTGTGCCGTCAGATAGTGAAACGACTCATCCGGATGCCGGGCCAGCAGCCAGCTTATCACCTGCATCAAGCCAAACTGGCGTTCCCACTGCTGATCCAGGCGAACCGTCAGTTCCAGCAGCTTTTCGTTGATGTCGGTCAACTGACGATCTGTGTCGTTAGACATAAAACCTCCTTAAATTGAAAAAGGATAGTTGAAATGAGTGAAATAGATTTTGAATTGGACTTACCAGAAAAGCCCGAACAACCCCAGCAAAACCAGCTGATAGCGTTGGCTAAAGACCTGGGTTACACCGGCGAGTTGTCGGTCGGTGCGTTGGAGGACGGTATTCGTGCGTCAATCCGTCGAACGATTGACGAATGCCTGGAACTTGGTGCGCGCCTGCTCTTATTAAAAGAGGCGACAGTACACGGCGAATTTACGCAACGCCTGAGTTTATTGGGTATCGACATAAAGATGGCCCGCAAATTCATGGCGGCAACCCGTAAATTTTCAAAAGGCGCGTCGAAGGGCGTTTTGTTAGCAGCAGGCACCCAAACAAAAATGTTAGAGCTTTTGGTGTTGGATGATGACGAAATTGAAGCGATTGGTAACGGTGAATCAATCGGCGACATAAATCTGAGTGAGCTTGAGTGTATGTCAGTGTCTGAACTGCGCCAAGCAGTACGAGACCGCGATAAGAAAATAGAAAATCACGAAACCGAATTCCAAAAACTCCATGACAAGCACGAAACCATAGAACGCAATTACCAGCGCCTCACCAAAGCCAAGCAACCGGGTGAAAGCGCCTATAACGCCCGCACGGTAGAAGTGCGTCATGAAGCGGCGGCGCTAGAGTATGCCAGCCGGATCAACGTCGACGCGCTGGACGTTATTTACGGCGAAGTCATCAACGACCCGGAAACCAGTCATCAAGAACGCGAGTTGCAATTGCATGCCATCGCTATCGCGGCAGGCGGCCTGCTGGCCCGCGCTGAATTGCTGTTTACCCGCCTCAAAGAGGATCTTGGCGCTTTGCTGCCGATTAAAACCAATGGCAATTATCTGCTGACCGACGAGGAAAAGGCGCGTCTGCAAGACAGCGTGACCATGATCGACATCAACTTTACCCGAGCCAAAAACAAGCGCGATATCGAGCGTTCCGCGGAACGGCCCGGCCCAGGGCGGAAAAAAGGCAGCACCAACAAAAAAGGAGGCGACGATGCTTGATGAATATGACCATAGCGACGACATGTACATCATTGACGATTACTTATTCAAGAAAGCATGGCCGCACATGGATGAAGAGCAGCGTCGGCGGTCTGTTGAGGCTTTGGCGAGTCATGACTTACCAGACGATATTAGCGATAGAGGTTTGCGCGGCCATGTATTAGCTGCCGATGAGGTGTGGCTGCTGTCGTTCAATGTGGACTGGATCAGTCATGAGTTGCTCGCAGAAATGGCGATACTGGCAATTGGCAATCCCAGTTTTCAGGAATGTGTGGCAGATGATGGCTTAGGCGTATTCGTGTTAGTCGGTGGTGGCGTGGTGAGTCATACAGTGGTTGAGCCTGCTCGCCTGCGGCAAATTATCAATGAATTGGCCCATCGTAAAGGTGCGTAGCCATGGCTGCTCAAACTTTACCTAGGAACACGACGATGAAAACGCCGGGTGATAAGCAGCTGCCACGCGCCGCGACACGTGCAGAGGTCATTCAGCTTAATGTTCATCAGAAGTCTGAGTTTGAAAAGTCGGCGAAGCCAAAACAACAAGACGCGCTGAATTGGGAACAAATCATCTGGGTAATTGATGGCATGAAAGGCGTGCGCGGCTCGCTGACGACGGCGGTTGATTTGTTTTTGGCGCGGGCGAAGGATGCTGACTTAAAGCCGGAAATCATGGGTTATCTAGCGTCTGTGGCGGTAGGTAAAAAGACCATGCCCTCACGAACCACGGTATTCGAAAAAATCGCGGCGTATCGTGATCATGGCTTAGATGGCTTGATCAAGCAGCATAAAGGCAAAGTGCGGCAAGAAGGCGGTTGGGAAGGTTTGGCGCTGGAGCTGTATAGCCAGCCCAGTAAGCCGGATATATCGGCGGTGCATCGGGCCTTGGTTAACCGTTACGGCCATAGCTGTTCGTTTGACCAGGTGCGTTATTACCTGCGGGCGCTGCCGGCCACACTGGGGCAGATGTCACCGGCGCGGATCGGACGGGATTTGTATAAGCAAACCCAAGCCAAGTACGTGGCGCGCTGCACGGCGAACTTGTTGCCGGGCGATATCTACATGGCGGACGGCTACCGGGCGGACGTGTATTTGGCGCACCCCGTTACCGGCGATATTTGGCGGCCGGAGATCATGCACGTCATAGACCTGAAAAGCCGGGTGTTGGTGGGTTATCGCATCATGGCGAACGAAAGCGGGGTTGACATCATGATTGGCTGGGCGGAAATCTTCGAGCGTTGGGACCACGTGCCGCCGATTCTGTACGTCGATAACGGCTCAGGCTACAAGAACAAACTGGCTGATGATGAACTGGGTGGTTATTACCGTCGGGCGGGCGTGCAAGAAATCATCCATTCCATTCCGCATAACCCGCGCGGTAAAGGTCATGTAGAGCGCTTTCACAGGACGGTTAAAGACCGTTTTTTGAAGCTTTGGCGGCCCGAGTTTTATTGCGGCACGGACATGGCCGCCGAGGTTTTGAACAAAACCGTGCGCGAATGTAAGGCCGGTCGCATGGCGCCGCCTAGCGTAGCTGAATTTGTTGCGGCTTACGATGCGTGGTTAGAGGAATACCACCACGACAAGCACCCGGAAGATAAAAACCAAACGCATTGGTCGGTGTGGTCTGCATTGCAGCCCATCAAACCGCATGCTTCCGCGCGCCAAATCGCCCGCCCCAGCGAGAAGCGGATTGTCAGCAAGGCCAGCGTCCAGATTAACAGCCGCCGTTATCTGCATACCGATTTGCATGCATGGAACGGACAAGCGGTGTTAGTGGAAATCGATATTTTGAACGACCAAACAGCCGATATAAGGACCTTGAAAGGCGATTTTATTTGCGGGGCCACGCTGGTGCAGAAGATTGGCAACGTCGGTGATTCATTTATGGAAGACACGCGCAAGAAAGCCAATGAAGACGCCGCCAAGCGCATGCAAAAGAAACTGAATGATTTGAATGCCAAGGCCGGCCTGGTGATCGACGCCGACGCGGTCGCCAGCGATGCACAAACCTTGTTAGACAGTACCCCCGAGCAACCCGAAACCATTGAGATCGATATTTTTAACTTTGAGTGAGAAACACATGAGCACAAAACACAAGATAACAACCGATGCAATTAGATTAATAGCCAAGCTGGAACAGCAGCTAGGTGAAAAAGAAGTGTGGATCGTGATCCAGGTGGTTGAAGAGACAATGGAACTACGAGACGCAACCTATCAAAACGCCTTCCCCCAATGCAGTAGATCGACATCTTTTAGGCCATTAGTTAAGCCATTAGTCAAGAGTAAGCTCGAAAGCTTACTCCACCAATTAGATCGATACGTGTTGACAGGCACCCGTGCCGAGAATGTAGAGCAACTGGCTGCTGAAACAAGCAACTATCTCGACATCAAACGCGATCCAGAAGGCAGGATATTTCTATGAGCACTTACCCAGAACACTTCACCCCCGAAGACATTCAGCAGATCGAGCAGATCAAGGCCTGGATGGTTGACCGCAACTACAAACAAGCCGCTTTGGCCCGGCTGGCCCGCGTGTCTGCCAGCAGCTTAAGCCAGATCCTGGGCGGCAGCTATGCCACCCCTCCCGGCAAACTGCTGACCAACGTCGCCAATGCGATGAAACATGCTGACGATACCGCGTCCGACACCGTCGCCGCGGTGGAAACCAGCGTGTTCCGGCTGGCCTTGACCGCCTGCCAGATGGCCCGCCGTTACCGCAACTTTGCTGTGATCAGCGCCTTTGTCGGCACCGGCAAAACCTTTGCCGTCAAGCATTACCAACGGACCACGCCCAACACGTACTTGATAGAGGCCACGCCCACCATGACCGTGCAAAGTCTGGTCAAGCAACTGGCGCGGACCGTGGCCGGGTACGAGGGCAAAGGCAGTATCGATGACAAGTTTCAAGCGGTCATTGCCAGCCTGAACAACACCGACAGTCTGTTGATTATCGACGAGGCCGACACCCTGACCCCGCATGTGCTGCATACCCTGCGCCGCTTACGCGACTTAGCCAACATCGGCGTGGTGCTCTGCGGTACCGAACACCTGACCGGCCTGATTCGCCCGGCCCACGGCCAGTTTGACCAGATCCGTAGCCGCACCGGCTTTTGGCCGGAAACCATCAAAGCCATCACCGCCGATGATGCCGCCGCCCTGGTGCAAGCTGCGCTGGGTGATGAGGACGTCAGTGACGAGGTCGTCAAGCGCTTGTTTGCGTACAGCAAAGGCTCGGCGCGGATGTTGATCGAGGGCTTGGTGGCCGCCATTACCCAGTTTAGAAACGGTCGCGAGCTGACCGTGGGCCTGGTGGATGCGGTGGCTAAACAGGCGCTGTGCCTGCAATCGGTCGCGTGAGGCAGACATGGACATTATTGAAGGCATTGAATGGCAGGACGTGAATGAGTCGTTACCCGACGATGAAATGACGGTGTTGCTGTACCACCCCACGCTGAATGAGCCGGTCTGGCTGGGTTATTACTTTCAGAAGTTCTTTTATGACGTACAAGGCGGCCAGCACCCTAACGGTGCTGTTACCCACTGGGCAGAAATGCCCTTCGGACCCGAGGAGCACTTATTCCTATGAGCACCTTTTTAATCAGTATTGAAGACAACGAGCACGGCGTGGTGATCAAAGCCCACGACCTGCGCCACCCCAGCGACGACAAAACAGTTGCCTACAGCATGGGCTGTTTTTTAGTCAACTCACTCAACCAGTATTTAGCGGCACGGGGGCTTGACTGCCCGGTGTCGGTGCAAAACGCCCGTAGCGTCCATTAGGAGCCAAACATGCAACAGTTAGCCGAAAAACTGCACAACCAACTTCAACAGCGCCGCATAGAGGACCTGCAAAAACATCTGACCCGGTACAGCGGCTTGATTGACGATCAACATAAGGCGCTGCATAAACAACGCTGGCGGGTTCGTATCGCCTATGGCCTCGCGGCCCTGGCCCTCATCAGCCTGATGGTGATGAGTCGGTATTACACAGAGCTGCCGGTGCTGCGCGTCGCTGGCCTGGAGTGTCAGCCGTGAGCAACGCTTGTGCGGTGCCGTGCCCTTACTGCGGCAAGGACATCGACATTGTCCAGGCCATGGAAATGGTGGCCGGTAATGAATGGACGGGCTTACTGGCAGGCCTGCCGATCAGCCTGGTGGGCGCGCTGTTGCGTTACCTGGAGCTGTTCAAACCGGCTAAGCAAGAACTGCGGTGGTCCAGGCGGCTGGCATTGACGCAGGAACTGATGCCGATGATTAAAGCCGCCCAGGTCAAGCGTAACAACATTGTTTACTCAGCACCGGTCGGCATGTGGGAAGCGGAAATGATGAAGCTGGTGGTTAACCGGCCTGAATCGCTGGTGCTGCCGTTAAAAAGTAATGGCTATTTGCTGAGCATGATCGCCGGTCGCGGGGAACGGGCCGCGGCCAAGTTGGAACAAGGCGCGATTGAGCAACAGCGCAACCGCAACCCAGCAGGCGGCGGGCCGCTATCGGTGGGCGCGTTAAGCGAAAAAGCCCTGCAAAAAGCCCGGAGCAAGCCGCCGCCGGGGTGGAAAGGGCCGATAGCGCCCAATGACACTTCGTAAGCGTGCAGAACACCCTGATGCGCATCACAGTTTCGAACGATGCGCCTCGCTACCGCTCTGCACATCCTACATTTATCAACCAAAGGAGCCACCATGGCCAAAAAACACAAAGCGCAGGCAGTCGGTTACGTCTGCCAAGACAAAGAACAAACGCAGTTGGCAATCAAATTACTGGGTGACACCCAGCGCGAACTGACCCGAATTGAAACCGAGTTGAACGATGAGATTGCTTCTATTACCGACCGCCGTAAAACCCAGATCAACGCATTAAAAACCCGCATCGACAGCCTGTTAAACGGCATACAAACCTGGTGTGAAGCCAACCGCGCGGAGCTGTGCAAAGACGGCGGCAAAACCGCCAACCTGATTACCGGTGAAGTCAGCTGGCGGCAACGCCCGCCCAGCGTTTCGATTAGGGCGGTCGATAAGGTGCTGGAAACCTTAAAAGCGCTGAAGCTGGATCGCTTTATCCGCACCAAAGAAGAACCCAACAAGGAAGCCATGTTGGCCGATCCTAAAACCGTGCAAGGCATTGCCGGTGTAACGATCAACAGCGGCGTAGAAGACTTTGCCGTAGTGCCCTTTGAGCAGGAGATAGCCTGATGAACCGTCTCGAAATGGAACAAAAATTAACGCAGCTGCGCGATCGCGCCAAGCGCTTGCGCGAATCCGCTCACCGAGCTGACCGGCTGATAGGGTACGACCAGGACATGCAAGCCGCGCGAAGGCTGGATAGTGAAGCGGACGAACTGGAAGCCATTCTCTATGAAAAGAGGGCGCAACAATGACAGCGTTTGAAAAAATAGCCTTACGTCAGTATCTGGAAGAGAACTGGAACGATTTTCTCAATCATTTGGTTAGCTTAGGTTTAGATGATTCCGATGCCGACCGTATTATCAAGGAGCTTGATGACCATGACTGAGATGACCCCACACGAGCGCCTTGTGCTAGCCCTTTTTCTGGCGTCCTGTTGGAAAGAGTTTGAACAGTTTTGCAGCGTGCGGGGCATCGAAGCGAAAGACGCCGGCCGCATCATTGACGACTTGCAGGACGATATATGACTGATCTGACCAAACACTACCGCCAGTTGGTGGGCATTGCCAAAGGCTGGGCGTGTAAACACCTGCCGGGCTGGAATGACGAGCTGCACCGGGATCTGTTAGCTCGTCACGGCGGCGACGTGG
>JAGXSU010000114.1 GCA_018333785.1 Methylomicrobium sp.
TTCTGTGATAAGGAAAGTTAACTAGCCATTGGTTCCCGACCCTGCGTATGCACCTACCCTCCTTGTGAATACAGGCTCTAAGCCTCAGATACTCCGCGGCATGGGTGAATAGGGCGGGGGCCAATCTACATGACAGGCTCTGGTTTAATCCAGTCCTCAGGCTTGAGCGGCCTCCCAATGAACTCGGTAAAGCTTAAAGAATTTCCCGGCTAAAATGTATTTAAATTAATCATACAAGGCTTGACGGCAGCTCCCTGCCGCCAACACCTGTCGAACGAGCAACCGCTCCCTCTTCAGTTCGTGTACTTTCACGGTAACGTCTTCCACTAGATCAGCCCCGCCCTGGTCTTTTTGTTTAAGGCCCTTGCAAATTCTCAGGTTGAAATGGCGCCGTTTGTGAATTACCCTATAAATTGAAATGGTTTTTCAGAGCAGGACCGGAGGATGCTGTTACAATTACAGCCGCATCAATCGCGAAAGATGCGGTTCGTTCCTAACCTCATCCACAAGGTTGCCGCTCCAATAACGGAGTCAGTGTAAAGAGGATAATTATGTTTCCTCTGTCTCCAGATATAAAATGCTGACCAAAAGAGTGATTGCAAGCCTTGACCTTGATCCCCCTTGTTACCGAGCTTCGATATGAATGCAAAATTATTGATCTCCACCGTATTCTTCTTTTTGAGCATTGGACTTTCTTCTGCTGAAACGGCGACTTACGACAACTTTAACGACGGCGTCGATGACGGCTGGATACACTATAATCCGCGACCGGGATCCATCACATTCGTCGAAGAATCGGGTAGCTTGGCTTATCAGATGAAGTGTTCCAGGGGCAGTCTCATTGATCCGTGTCGTATGGTCAGCATCAATACGAAAGAGCCGCCTCATGCAAAATTTCATGTCGAAGCGGACTTGTTAAGTTGGACCTTAAACTGGGGTGAAGATGTCGGTTTGGTAGCGCGCGTTCAGGAACCGCTGCCTTCATATTTTCTGCCACAAGGCTATGCTTTGCTGTTCAGAAACGACCGAAAAGTTCATCCGCATTCGCGTAAATTGATGATTGTCAAAAGTAAGGGTGGCGTCAGCTTTCCCATTTTTCTGGCTAAAGGTCGTTTTGTGGAGCCTGCGCCTGATCCAAGTGGTGATTTCCGGCTCAAATTTTGGTCAGCCGACGGTAAACTTTGGGGACAGATGATTGACAACAAAACTGGCGAAGCCCTCAAAATGAGGGACGGCCAAGCTTATGTGGATCGCATTTCCGCTGTCGATGATGGTGAATTTTTGAGTGGTAGAAGCGGCTTGGTTGCCTATGTCCATATTGTCAGTTATACGCAGGAAGGTGTCTCGCCTATCTTCGACAACTTTTACTCAGGTGCCGAAGCACCCTCCGAAAGTGCATTGCCAGCCCGGTAACATTGACCGGTAATACCCAGCTGACTGTTACAAAATTCAAAACAAGATCCTTGCCCACCTGATTGCCAAGCAAGTCTATAGACGTAACCGACCCGTAATGCTGGGAAATTTTGCGTTATTCATGGTTGAACTGATAGATCAGATTTATCTTTAAAACCTAACTTTAAACTGATTCATAAATACTAGAAGAGCAAAAATATGAAGTTTGTTGTTTCGTACCCGCAAACAAATTGGGATTACGTCAAGTTTAGGTTAAACCGAATCATTTTAGGTAAAGACCGTTCGAATGATGTCTTCAAAGGATTGCCCGGCGGCAAACTGGAGCTGTTTGAACATAATGGCGAATTAGGTGGAATTAAATCCCTTGGAGAATTGCATCAAATTAAACCCTTTGGTTTACAATATGTTACAGGAAAAGGTTTATATTTCATAACCGGTTTGCCTTGCAGCGAAGAAGGTGTGTCTGGAGATGAACATATTGCGAGGATGAATGATAAGGGGGAAATTGACTTGGAAATTCGTAATCCATTATTAACCCAGGTTCGTTCGTTACGGCAAACCGAAAGAGGTTTATTGGTAACGGCTAGCGGCGTCGATGCTATTTTAGAATTCGATTTATCGGGTGAATTGATTTGGTCTTGGTGGGCGACTGAGCATGGCTACGATCAAGCTTATGGCGGCGGTACCCGGGTTGTCGATAAAAATATTGACCATCGATTAAAGAATTATCCCGGTCGTTTACAAACTACACATTTAAATTCAGCAATAATCGACCCCTATGATAATTCTAAAATACTGACCATTTTGTTCTATCAAAAAACGCTCATCCGTATAGACAGGGATAGTTTGGAACACGAAATCGTAGTCTCCGGATTGAATGGAGCGCATCATATTCGACCGCATTCCAAAGGGTATATGCTTTCTAATTCGCGCAATGGTGAAGCACTGATTTACGATAGAAATTTTCAACTGATTGAAAAAGTGCCCGGTACTAACCGTTTCTTCCCAGTCAAGTGGGTACAAGATGCTATAGAAACACCTTTTGGTACGTATCTCATTGCCGATTGTAATACTTTCAAGTTGCGTGAACGCGATAAAAAGGGCCGCGAGAAAACTTACAATACGCATATGCCAAATCGCGTATTCCAGATCGAGCCGGTCGATGAGAGTTTCTCGTTTCCATCAAACGATATTCACTAGAGTCTTGTTAATTTTTTCATTACCGCTATTATTCCCACATCGAATGTTGGGTTTATGCTTAACCCCAATTTTCGGGAGTCTAAAGACGACGCCGAAATTTGAGGTGCAACGAGTTTCATCAAAATTTTGCACCCTTAATAGCTGAATTTTTGTAGAACTAATTACCTGTACATTAACGAATTCATAAAACTTTTAGTTTTTTATTCAATCGAAGCGATTTTGTTTTTTGGCAAGCTTATGGGCTTGCCATTCAACCAATCAAACCGGACAGTTAGATTAAATTACTGTCAATAAATTTGCATTTTTTAGGAATATCAATGGAAAAACCATCTATTTCGTTTACATTTCTTTTCAGCTTTTCACTGCTATTGTTCAGCTGCGGCGTTAATGCGGACGAGACCGAACGCTTTGTATATCAGGCACAAAACCCGTTAACTCCGATCTACAGCATTCCGTTGGAGTATACCCATCATGGCGGAGCTAAAAACGGTGATGTCTCGATTGGCAGCGTGAAACCCGTTATTCCCATTGCTCTGGGTGATTGGAATCTGATTAATCAGTTATCCCTGAATTTTATCGGTACACCGGGTCCTGTGAATGGTATTGCAGAGTTGCCGGAAGCTTTTCCTGGAGATGGTGCTTATGGTCTTGGCGATACCACATTGACATCCTATTTTTCTCTCAATACGTCGGATGATTTCAGCTGGGGATTTGGGCCTACTCTGGTTTTTCCAACGGATACTCTATTCGGCGATACTGAGGATCGTGAATCGCGTGAATTAGGCAGTGGTAAATTCAGTGTCGGTCCAGCTGTGATGTTTGTAACTCAACCTAAGCCATGGTCGCTGGGACTTGCCGTTAAACAAATTTGGTCGGTATTCGGTAATGATAGTCGCGATGGGGTTAGCCAAATGCTTTTTCAACCCTTTGTAAATTACAATTTGAACGACGGATGGTATTTGGTTTCCGATATGGACATGATTGCTAATTGGAATAGGGATAACAATGATCGTTGGACTGTCCCGGTTGGCGGCGGTGTTGGCAAGTTATTTAGTCTTGGGCAGTATGCAATCAATACCAAAGTGGAAGGCTACTACAACCCGGTCAGGGTAAGTGAAAGCCCTGAGTGGTCGGCTAACTTTTCGTTTCAGTTTTTGTTCGGAAAGTAAGCTTAAAACCCATTCATGGGGCTTGACGGCAGCATCCCTGCTGCCGTCAAGTCCGTAAAGCTGATGTATCCCCTTTTTTAGTATCAAACTGGGAATTGCTGCTTGCGGCGCTCGACTTACAGGTTATTGTTGTTTATTTCGAATCACAGTGATGTAATTTGACAGAACAGTATCCCTTTTACTCTTGAAGTTCCCATCAAACAATCCTAAAACCGTGACCTATTCGCCCTGAGCTTGTCTAAGAAGGGTATGAGGTTATACCTTTCGCACTTCAAATTTCGGCAGTGCCTAAGGAGGCAACGGGTTATTCGGCAAAGGCTTTGCCAGCATGGATGTCGGCATAGAGCCTACATGACCTGAACATAGCTGAAGGGCTCAGACTGAACGTCTTTTTTACAACATCCCGTCAGAACTCAATCGACTGACTGCCAAGATCAAAAAATCCTTTCCCGGTTACTACGACTTGATGATTCCCCATCTACCGGCGCAGGTTTTAACGAAAGCCCCCCTACATCCGATTTCCTTCATAAAACCTGCGATTGTCGTATTTGCTACACAGCGTTTACTTTGAAGGGCCAATAAAATCAACAATATAAACGCTGGCACGGCGGTTGCTAAAGTCTTGTTAAATACTTTAGGAATCGCGCTATGAAATCTACCAAAGATATTGCCGAACTGTTGGATGAACCGGCTTGCGAGCATAACAAAAAGGAGAAATCCGGTTGTGCCAAGCCAAAACCCGGTTCTGCAGCAGGAGGGTGTGCCTTTGATGGTGCTCAAATAGCGCTGTTGCCCATTGCCGATGTAGCGCACATCGTCCACGGTCCAATTGCATGTGCGGGAAGCTCCTGGGATAACCGGGGTACGCGCTCATCCGGTTCCGATCTTTATAAAGTCGGTATGACCACTGATTTGACCGAGCAGGATGTGATCATGGGACGCAGCGAAAAGCGCTTGTTCCATTCCATCAAGCAGGCCATCGATACATATCATCCGCCTGCAGTTTTTGTTTATAACACCTGTGTGCCTGCTTTGGTTGGTGATGATATCACTGCCGTCTGTAAGGAAGCGATCGAACGCTGGGGTGTGCCCGTTGTGCCAGTCGATTGTGCCGGATTTTACGGGACTAAAAACTTGGGTAACCGGATTGCCGGTGATGCGATGGTCAAATATGTGGTCGGTACCCGTGATCCGGATCCGTTACCTAAGACGTCAGAAAGGCCTGATATCAAGGTGCACGATGTCAATCTGATCGGTGAATACAATATCGCCGGAGAGTTCTGGCATGTGCTGCCGCTACTTGACGAATTGGGTTTGCGGGTCTTGTGCACTTTGTCCGGTGATGCGCGGTTTCGCGAAGTACAAACCATGCATAAGGCTGAAGTCAACATGATGGTGTGTTCCAAGGCGATGGTCAATGTTGCGCGTAAATTGCAGCAACAATACGGTACCCCCTGGTTTGAAGGCAGTTTTTACGGAATTACCGATACCAGTCAATCGTTGCGGGATTTTGCCAAATCGCTGAACGATCCTGATTTACTGGCCCGCACTGAAACATTGATCGTCCGTGAAGAAACGCGCATCCGAAAGGAACTTGAGCCGTGGCGGGAAAGATTGGCGGGCAAACGCGTATTGCTATTTACCGGCGGGGTAAAAAGCTGGTCGGTGATTTCAGCCTTGCAGGATTTGGGTATGGTCGTCGTTGCGACCGGTACCAAAAAATCAACCGAAGAAGATAAAGCCCGTATTCGTGAATTGATGGGTGAAGATACGGTGATGATCGATGACGGCAGTCCTAAAGCGCTGTTAAAAATCGTCAGGGATTATCAAGCCGATATCCTGATTGCGGGCGGTAGAAATATGTACACCGCATTGAAAGCACGGGTTCCGTTTCTGGATATCAACCAGGAGCGCGAATTCGGCTACGAAGGCTATCAAGGTATGCTGGAACTGGTCCGCCAATTGGCGTTGACGATAGAAAGCCCGGTCTGGCCCGCCGTTCGAGCCCCAGCGCCCTGGAAATCAGGCTGCGCATCGCGTAAGTCTGTCGTCAGTCATGCACAACCTGTCGCCGGGTAACGACTATGGCTGAAATACACAAACGTAAAAAAGCATTGTCGGTCAATCCTCTGAAAGCCAGTCAACCGATTGGCGGTTCGCTCGCGACACTGGGTTTCGATAAGGCTATCCCCATGCTTCATGGTTCGCAGGGTTGTACGGCCTTTGCCAAAGTTTTTTTCGTGCGTCATTTCAGGGAACCGATACCGTTGCAGTCAACTGCAATGGATCAAGGCAGTTCGGTGATGGGGGCTGATGAAAATGTGGTTGAAGGTTTAAAAGCGATTGCCGAAAAATCCGATCCGGCCTTGATTACCGTACTGACCACCGGTTTGGCCGAAACACAAGGTGCCGATGTGCACCGGAATGTCCGCGAATTTCGCGCAAAATATCCACAGTTTGATCATGTCGCTGTTGTCGCGGTCAATACGCCCGATTTTACCGGCTGCGTTGAAACCGGTTATGCCGCAACGCTGACTGAAATCATTCGTGCGCTGGTTCCTGATGCCGCTGTTGCCGGAACTGCGCCGGGTAAACGTAAACGGCAGGTCAATGTTTTGTCCGGTCCTATGTTGACGCCCGGCGATCTGGAAGCTTTGCGCGAACTCATAGAACAGTTTCAACTGAGGCCGGTATTCGTACCCGATATTTCCGATTCACTGGACGGCGTATTGACTGATCAGGATTTCTCGCCGGTGACCATCGGCGGTACAGCGGTTTCCGAAATGGCTACTTTGGGCGATGCCAAGGCGACACTGGTCATCGGCGCGTCCTTGCAAAAAGCCGGTGAATTGCTGCAGGAAAAAACCCAGGTCCCCAGTTACTTCTTTAAACATTGTTATGGATTATCCGCTACCGATTCGCTGATTTGTTCACTCAGCGAAATCGCCGGGCAGGATGTTCCGGAACGCATCGAGCGTCAGCGGGCACAGCTACAGGATACGATGCTGGACACACATTTTATGTTGGGGCAATTGCGTATTGCGATAGCTGCGGATCCCGATCAGCTCAATGCCTTTATCGATCTGGTTAATGAAATGGGGTCCGAAGTCGTTGCTGCGATCAGCGCCGCCAATGCGCCGGTATTGGCCGATGCGAAAACGGATAGTATCAAAATTGGCGATCTGGAAGATCTGGAGTTAACCGCCAAAGCCCATAATGCACAATTACTGATCGGCAATTCACACGCTGTTGCGACAGCCGAACGATTGGGTATTCCGGTTTTGCGGGCGGGATTTCCGCTTTATGACATCATCGGTGGTTATCAGAAAACCTGGATAGGCTATCGCGGAACCCGTCAGGCCTTGTTTGATTTGGCTAATCTGGTCATCAATTTTGCCCATGAAGAGATAGCGCCATATCACTCGGTTTACGCACAAAAACCTGAAAACGAAAGACAACAGGACACGCCGTCATGTCACTAACCCGGCGTATGCACATTGTCCAAACCAACGAGCAGAGTCTAGCCATGGATACCGCCATCAAAGTCGCTTTTGCCACCACCGATATGAAAACAGTCAATCAGCATTTCGGTTCATCCAGGTCATTCGCGGTCTATGCAGTGAACCCGGAGCGTTACGAATTGCTGGAAGCCGCCCAGTTCGGTGAACTGGATCAGGACGGTAATGAACAAAAACTGTCGGTTAAAATGCAGATGCTGGAAGGTTGCGCCGCGGTTTACTGTCAAGCTGTCGGTGCCTCAGCGATCAAACAGCTGGTGGCTCAGGGTATACAGCCGGTCAAGGTGCACGAAGGCAGCCGAATCGCCGATTTAATTGCCGATTTGCAAAACGAATTGAAAACCGGTCCGTCAAGCTGGCTGGTAAAGGCACTGAACAAAGCCAAAAGTCCCGATGCTTCACGTTTCGATGAAATGGAAGAAGAGGGGTGGTCGGAGTGATTTTACACAAACGGTAGGATGGGCTAAGCAACGCGAGCCCATCAATAGCAATCGATGGGCTTTTAATCTGAGTCTATCCTGAACGGTTTTATCTAAATTGATCTCTATCGAGGAAACACTATGTCCCAAGCAGCACTCGTCATCGAAGAAAACGATCCGTACATGAGTTCGGATTTCGTTGTGGAAATGCTCAAACAATTACGCGCTGTCGATACTTATGACACATTTGAAGGCTGGCCTGAGGAAAAGATCATCGATCCGCTGATTTTGACCAAAGAGCGTAAACGCGAGATTCCGATTGTCGGCGATCCTGATGAAATCACGATCACGCGGCTAAAGTCTTATTACAACGCCATTGCATCGTTGATAGAAAAGAAAACCGGTTTGATGGCGGTACCGTTTGTCAACTTGACGCATGAAGGTTTTGGCCGTGCATTGATCATGGTCGGTAAATTGATCGTAACGGATAAAACGTTGCGGGATGTTCACCGCTGGGGCTTTCCAAGCCTTGAAGCTCTGTGTGTGGAAAGTGAGAAGCAAATCGAAAAGGCGCTGGCTTTTATCGAGAAGCATAAAGAAGTGGCGGAAGCCTAGGGAGCGTGTCATGACACCCGAAGAAATCAAGGCATTGGAAAAGGAAGTAAAAAAAACGAAGCGGCTGGCCAGTGAACAAGCCATGGAATTGCATGATTTGATTGAAGACAAGTTGCCCGATGCATACGGGGAACTGATGGGAATTGCCCAGGCAACCTTTGAGGCCTGCAAGGCGTGGGACGAAGCCAACCAAAAACTGCTTGCAGCCCAAGCTGAAACTGCGTAAGGAGCGACCATGGCTGATTTAGTAACTGGAGTAACCTTTGGTGGCGCCGTTTGGACGCCTGCTTATGTGACGGATTTAAATCAACGGACCTGCATCGGTTGCGGGCGCTGCTTTAAAGTGTGTCCCAGAGATGTGTTCGATCTGGTCGAAAAAGACGAAGTGCTGAATCCGGAAGATTTTGGCGATGATTACGGTGATTTCGAGGACGATGACGATAACAGCATGGTCATGAATATTAAAAATGCGAACGACTGTATAGGCTGTGAAGCCTGCTCGAAAGTCTGTCCGAAAGATTGCTTTACCCATGAGCACAAAGAAGCGGCTTGATGGTGAGTCTTGATGAGACGCGAGATTTTGCGTCTTTAGCGCTATCCCATCCACGAAAAGGGGTGTCAGATGTTTAACGAAAAACAGGGTAACTACTCGCCCGCTTTGAATTGAGGGCGTAGGTGCTTGATTTCAAAGGACGCGTGAATACGTCCCTGTAGCTCTCTGCAACATCCCTGTTGCAGAAGCCTTTTCAATCAACCACCTACACCCAATAAAATTGGAGGGGGTGTGCAGATACAAAACCGGAACCTGTTCTGGCTGTCATTTCAGTGCTGATTTTTGCGGTATTGGCGGTGTATTTGATCCTTAGCGATACGGATCTGATTGGTCCATTTTAAACCCGAGGTTAACGTCATGAGCTTTACAGAAGAAATCGAAGAGTTGGAATCGGCAGAGGACTTTTTACAGTATTTCGAACTGGAATACGACCCGTCCGTCGTGCATGTCAACCGACTGCATATTTTGCAGCGCTTTCATGATTATCTGGATCAGGCGGGAGACAAAATGCCGGACGATGAAGATGCACGTCAGGCCATCTACAAACAACTGCTGTACCGGGCCTATTTTGATTTTGTGGAATCCGATGCGCAAACCGAAAAAGTGTTCAAAGTTTTCAAAATGGGCGAACCGCAAACCGTGTTTGTCCCCTTGACCGACATCAAGTAATGATTGAGGAACGGTTCGACGAAGAGCGCTTCGATTTCGGTGAAGCCGTGCGGGTGACCCGCAACGTGCGCAACGATGGCACGTATCCCGGCAAGGCAGTTGGCGAATTGCTGATCCGGCGCGGCAGTGTCGGTCATGTCATTGAGGTGGGTACGTTTTTGCAGGATCAAGTGATTTACACCGTTCATTTTCTTGATTTGGGACGCATGGTCGGTTGCCGAGCGGAAGAGCTGATTTTGGCTGATGCGCCTTGGAATCCCAGTCGTTTTGAATTTCGGGATAAAGTGGTCAGCACAATTGATTTGGGCATTCAAGGACAGATTGTGGCCGAAAAAGGGCAGGAAGGCGAAATTCTCAAAGTATTAAGAGAGTATGAGCCGATTCAATACCATGTCCGATTTCCTGGCAGAACGCTTCAAGTACCGGAAAGCATTTTGGAACCGGCTAATCCGGACACCTTTTCAGAACCGGAAGAGTGATATGAATAAGACGGCCGAAGTATCGATAGAGCCTTATACCTTATTGAGAGCGGCGCTGGCGCTATTTAAAAAACCCCCGGCCGAACTGGAAAGTGAACAATTTACCAAAGCCCGGATTCACGCATCAAAAGCCTATGATATCGAAACCCGGGTTTTAAATGCTAAAGAGGCGACTGGCGTTATCATTTCAGATGAAGAACTTGACCGGGCGTATGAAGAAATTCGCAGCCGGTTTAATGATGATGAAAGTTTTCTGGAGACGTTGAAGCTCAATAATCTCAACAGCGATGGATTGCGCGCGGCATTGAAAAGAGAATGCAAGGTCAATGCCGTGATGGACAAAGTCGCCAGTCGCACACCCAGCGTGAGTGACGTTGAAATAGGCATTTTTTATCATTGCCACCCTGAAAAATTCAATATTCCGGAACAGCGAACCGTTCGTCATATTTTAATTACCATTAATCCTGATTATCCTGAAAACAGTCGGGAAAATGCCCGGCAACGCTTGCTGGATATTCGCCTGAAGCTGAAAAACAAACCGTATAAATTTCCTGATCTGGCCCTGAAATATTCCGAATGTCCGACCTCTCTACAAGGCGGCATGCTCGGTGTTTTTGCGCGCGGCACCTTATATCCCGAAATCGATGCCGTATTGTTCAAGTTAAAACTGAATGAAATCAGTCAAGTCATAGAAACTGAAGTTGGCTTTCATATCATTGAATGTATTGAGATAGTAAAACCTGAAACTTTATCGCTGCAAAAAGCGACGCCTAAAATACGGGAAATCATGCAGGAGCGTTACCGGCGCAACTGTCAAAAAGCGTGGTTATCCGGTTTACCTAAGTGAATCAAGCGGGGCTTTTATGCAAAAACAAAATAAAAAGTGTTCATTTTGCGGGGTAGAGGCTTCTATCGATGTGCCGTTGATTGCCGGAAATGAAGGGCAGATTTGCGAGGCCTGTGTCGTGCTGGCCAATCAGGTCGTCTCCAGTTGGGGTAAAAAGAAGGAACTGGCTGAAATGCAGGGCCCTTTGCCGAAACCTGTCGAAATAAAAGCATTACTGGATGAATATATTATTGGTCAGAATTTGGCCAAGGAAATTTTATCTGTGGCGGTTTACAACCATTACAAACGATTGAAACATGAAAGTAGCCAAATCGGCGGCTTGGGATCGGCATCCGGTAATGTCGAAATTGGAAAGTCCAACATTTTGCTGATAGGTCCGTCAGGAACCGGTAAAACGTTACTGGCCAGTACCCTGGCGAAAATTGTCGGAGTGCCGTTTGTGGTAGCCGATGCGACGACGCTGACGCAGGCCGGCTATGTCGGCGACGATGTGGAAAATATATTGGTCCGTCTTCTGGATGTCGCCGATGGTCATATCGGTAAAGCCGAGTGGGGTATAGTGTATCTGGATGAAGTGGACAAAATTGCCCGTACTCCGGAGCAGGCCTTCGGTACGCGAGATGTCTCCGGTGAAGGCGTGCAGCAGGCGCTGCTTAGGCTGGTCGAAGGATCCCACGTTAAAGTGCCCTGCAAAGGACGGCGGAAAGATGCCAGTAACACCGATTCGGTAATGATTGATACCCGTAACATTTTATTTATAGCTGGCGGGGCATTTCCTGGGCTGGAAAAACATGTAGAAAAACGGTTGGTCCCTGCCAACACTGCGATTGGTTTTCATCTGGATATCAGCCGGTCCAATCAGAAACCGCCACTGGAAGAACTGCTGAATGCGACCGAGCCGGACGATCTGAAACGTTTTGGTTTGATTCCTGAGTTTATCGGCCGGTTTCCGATACTCGCGCCGCTGGAACCTCTGGATATTGATGCGTTAATCCAAATTTTGACCGAACCTAAAAATGCACTGGTCAAGCAGTATCAGCATTTGTTCGCCTATGACGGTGTGAATCTTGAGTTTACCACCGAAGCCCTGGTTGAAATTGCTGAAAAAGCGATTGTCAGAAATACCGGTGCGCGGGGGTTGCGAAGCATCATTGAGACTATTTTACGCAAGCCCATGTTCGAGCTGCCGACCCGGGGCAATGTTGAAGCCTGTATTATCGAGGCGTCAGCCGTCAAGGGTGAAACGACGATCAAATTGATCGAACGCGAAGAACCCTCGCCTCTTCAACAGCAAGCTCATTAGTTCAAAAAATCATCCATCAAAATTCGGATGTTGATTGTTTATGTTATGGCCTTAGCCGACTGATGTCCAATGTCATTCCGAAAGTCCTTTTTTAAAGAGAAAAAACCATGACCACCGAAGAAAAAATCCGCAAGCAACTCGCCGACAATCCGATCATTTTATATATGAAAGGTATTCCTTCAGACCCGCAATGCGGTTTTTCCGGCAAAGCGGTCGGTATTCTTAATGCCAGTGCAATCCCGTTTGCCTTTGTCAACGTCTTGGAGGCACCGTTTATCCGGGAAAAATTGCCCAAGTTATCCAAGTGGCCGACTTTTCCTCAATTGTTTGTCAAAGGCGAGCTAGTCGGCGGCAGCGATATTGTCGAAGCAATGGACAGTGATGGCAGCTTGTTACCCTTGCTGAAAAGTGCGGTTGTTGAAGGCCAGAAACAAGCGGTTGATAGTCAAGTAATAACCCATGCTGAAGTCGAGCAATTGGTTAAAAGCGGCTTTTCTGATGCGACCATATTGATAGAAGGCGAGGGGTGTAACTTGTCGATTACGGTGATCAGCCAGCAATTTCAAGCTTTACCGCTGGTAAAGAAGCAGCAAGGTGTAATGGCCGTGCTGACTGAACCCTTGTCATCCGGTCGATTGCATGCGGTGACTTTGAAAACGTATACGCCGGAAGAATGGGGCAATTTGCATAAGACATCTGTTCCGGGATTATTACAAATTCAACTTTAAGGAATAGCACCATGGCGAAAGTAGGCGTGATTTTTGGAACTGATACGGGCTCGACGCGGCGTGTTGCCAAGACGATTGCAAAATGTATAGGCCCTCAAGCCGATAAACCTGTAAATATTCGTAATGCCGGTGTTGAGGACTTGCTGGCTTATGAAGTGCTGATTTTGGGTACGCCGACTTATGGCGAAGGCGAATTGCCGGGTAAATCGACGGGCAATCAGACGGAAAGCTGGGAAGAGTTTTTGCCCAAATTGAAAGGCCATTCGTTCGAGGGTAAAAAAGTAGCCTTGTATGGTTTGGGAAACCAAAAATCGTACAGCAGCAATTTCGTCAGCGCTTTACGGGATATATACGATGCGTTTACTGAATGCGGGGCTGAAATTATCGGTGACGGCTGGGAGGCTGCAGGCTACAAATTTAAATTTTCCAAGGCGATAATTGATGATCAATTTGTCGGTCTGGTTTTGGATGAAGAGAATCAAAAAGAACTGACAGAAGAACGCTTAGCCTTATGGTTGAAAGGGATAGATCAAGCCTGGAGTTGAAGGAAACTAAAAGAGGCAGCCGGTGCGCATTCCTTCGTACCTGCCAGCTTTATTTCTCTCATAATCAGAAATAACGACCCGCGGTTTTCGCGGGTCTGACCCCGCTAATACCGCCATCGATTTATCACAACTGCTACGCACTGATTGAGTGCTTTTTCATGCTCTTTGTTTGTGCAAGTATCCCCTGGTCTTGAGTTTTTGGGCCCTAAGTATTCAACAGGATTCCTCTCTGGCGTCCATAAGCGCTGAAATATTGTAATTCTTGAAATGAAGGGGCAAAGCTGGCATTTCTGTTGCTTAATTCCTTGTCAGTTTCCTTTTTGTAGTCTTTGATGAAGCTTTATAAAAGCGGGTCAATTTTATTCCATCACCTGGGGTCCTAATGAAGAAAAAATCCAATTACAAGCCCTCTAAAGATGAAATCAAGCGCAGTTTTTTTCGTAATCTGGCCAATGTGCAGGGCAAGTTTCCTGCGTTAGCCAGTCGCTACGATTATTACATGGCCTTGGCCTTTACCGTCCGGGATATGTTAATGGCGAGGTGGGTCGGCACTGCTAACGAATATACCCGGAGTAAATCGAGGACAGTCGCCTATCTGTCCGCCGAATTTCTGATGGGTCCCCATTTGGCTTCCAATTTGTTGAACCTGGGCATTACCAGCGAAGTTCGCCGGGCGATGGCAGAGTTAGGGCTTAATCTGGATGAATTATTGACCGAAGAACCCGAACCGGGCCTTGGAAACGGTGGTTTGGGACGTTTAGCCGCCTGCTTTCTCGATTCGATGGCAAGCATGGAAATTCCTTCTGTTGGTTATGGCATTCGTTATGAGTTTGGCATTTTTGAACAGGTGATTGTCGACGGCTGGCAGGTGGAGAAAACCGATAAATGGCTTTTTCGAGGTAATCCCTGGGAAATCGTCAGACCTGAATGGGCGGTGGAAATCAAGCTGGGCGGAAGAACCGAGCGGTATACGAATGAAATAGGCGAGCAGATTGTGAGCTGGATACCGGACTGGGTGGTAAAAGGCGTCCCTTACGATACCCCTATCCTGGGTTACCGTAACAATACGGCGAATACGCTGCGTTTATGGCAGGCAATTGCGCCTGAGTCCTTGAACTTTAGCCGTTTCAATCAAGGCGATTATTACGGTGCGGTAGAGGAAAAAGTGGCTTCAGAAAATCTGACCAAAATTCTTTACCCGAATGACGGTACGTTGCAAGGAAAGCAATTGCGTCTGGAGCAACAATATTTCTTTGTTTCCTGTTCATTGCAGGACATGCTGCGGATTATGAAAACACAGCGAATTCGTCTGGATCATTTTCATGAAAAATTTGCTGTGCAGCTAAATGATACGCATCCGGCGATTGCTATCGCCGAGTTGATGCGCTTGCTGGTTGATGAAAACGGCATGCCATGGGATATGGCATGGCAGGTCACGCAAAAAACGTTTTCGTATACTAACCATACCTTGTTACCGGAGGCGCTGGAATGCTGGCCGGTTGAAATGATGGAGCAATTATTGCCGAGGATTCTCGAAATTATTTACGAAATCAATCATCACTTTTTGGATCAGGTCAGGGCCGAATGCCTGACCGATACGGATAAAGTGTTTCGAATGTCATTGATTGATGACTCGAACAAACGGATGGTGCGTATGGCTCATCTGGCTTGTGTGGGCAGTCATGCGATCAATGGTGTCGCCGAATTGCATACCGAGTTGCTGAAAAACGATGTGCTCAAGGATTTTTATTCTTTCTGGCCAGCCAAATTTAGCAATAAAACCAATGGTGTAACGCCGCGTCGCTGGCTGGCATTGTGTAATCCCAGGCTGAGCCGGGTCATTACTGAAGCGATTGGTGAAAGCTGGGTCAAAGACTTGAGTTGTCTTGAAAATCTGGAAACCTTTGTTACTGAACCCGGCTTTCTGGATCGCTGGCAGGATGCCAAGCGGGTCAATAAACATGAATTTGCTGTCAGTCTTTACAAACGTACCGGTTTCGGTGTCGATCCCGAATCGATATTTGATGTGCAGGTAAAACGCATCCATGAATACAAACGGCAGCATTTAAACATTCTGTACATTATCAGTTTGTACCAGCGCCTGAAAACCGATCCGCATTTTGATTTTCATCCCCGCACCTTTATTTTTGCCGGAAAGGCGGCGCCAGGTTATCACTTGGCCAAGTTGATCATCAAATTGATCAATGCGGTTGGCGACGTGGTCAATCGTGACCGTACGACCAAAGACAGACTTAAAGTGGTCTTTTTGCCAAATTTCAATGTCACGAACGGGCAGCAGATTTATGCCGCGGCCGAAGTGTCTGAGCAGATCTCCACCGCCGGAAAAGAAGCATCCGGTACCGGGAATATGAAATTTGCGATGAATGGCGCCATGACCTTAGGTACTCTGGATGGCGCAAATATTGAAATTCGTGAAGAAGTCGGTGCGGAAAACTTTTTCCTGTTCGGTCATACCGATGGGGAAGTGAAAGCGTTGTGGAAAGAAGGTTATACGCCTTACGATTATTATTTGAAAAATCCCGCTATCAAAAGTGCGATTGATTTGATCAATAACGGTTTCTTTTCTCACGGCAATACCGAAATGTTTCGCGATTTGACCAACAACCTGCTGTACAGTGATCCTTATCAGGTTTTTGCCGATTTTGATGCTTACACACGCTGTCAGGATGAAGTTGATTTGGCTTACCGGGATGTTGTGCGCTGGCAAACGATGTCTGTGCTGAATACGGCCCGGTCAGGGAAGTTTTCTTCAGACCGAACGATCGCTGAATATTGTCATGATATTTGGAAGGTTAAATCCATCCCTATTGATACGCCGCAACTGGATCCCTTCAGGCTAGGATAAAGAGGGTGTTTGCGAATTTTAAGACAGGCAAAAAAAAGCGGCCAAATAGGCCGCTTAAAAAGAAGGATATATAAGCTCTTAAAACAGCAAAGAAGATAACTTTAAGAGTTGCTAATATTCTAAACGTCCTGCTTCGGTTTGAAAATGTGTCAAATTGTCGCGTGACAGTCTGACGCAGACATCACAGGTGATGACTTAGCCGGGCAAAATCGAGTAAGGACAAGTTTTCGGCCCGGGCAGAAGGATCTATTCCTAATTCAATAAAGACTTCTTCACTCATCAGCTTTTTTAATGAATTACGAATAGTTTTGCGGCGCTGGGAAAATGCATGTGCGACCAGGGATTTGAAGTTTTCAATAGACGCTAATTCCACGGGTGGTTTTGCGTGAGGCACCAGTCGGATAATGGCGGAAGTCACTTTAGGAATAGGGTCGAAACATTCTGGCGGCACATCAAAAAGATGTTCGGCTTCGCAGTAATATTGCAGCATGACGCTTAAGCGGCCGTAGCTTTTGCTGTTTGGGGTCGCGCAAATGCGGTCCACGACTTCTTTTTGCAGCATGAAGTGCATGTCGCTGATACAGGAAGGATAGTTAAGCAAATGAAACAATAACGGTGTTGAAATGTTATAAGGCAGATTGCCTATCAAACGGTATTTTTCATTGTTTTTGACCAGGGATGAAAAATCAAATTGCAACGCATCGGCGCTGTGAATATGTAAGTTTTCGGCATAGGCGAATTGCTTGGTGAGCAGCACGACCAGATCTCTGTCCAGTTCCACGACATCCAGCGTCCCGGCTTTTTCCAACAAAGGCTTTGTCAATGCGCCTTGCCCCGGACCTATTTCTACCCAGTGTTCCCCGTTATGCATCTGAAGACAGGACAGAATATTCGAGATGATGGAGTGATCTGTCAAAAAGTTTTGACCGAAACGTTTACGCGCCTTGTGTGTCATATTAGTCCGAAGGGTAAGCAGGCGTCAGGGTTAACGCTGTCTGCAATGCATAGGCAAGACTGGCCTCATCGGCCAGTCCGGTTCCGGCTAAATCCAGTGCCGTACCGTGATCGACTGACGTTCTGATGATGGGCAGTCCCAGCGTGATATTGACGGCTTTGCCAAAGCCCCTGTATTTAAGAACGGGCAAGCCCTGGTCATGATACATCGCCAGAACTGCATCGGCATTGTCTAAATATTTGGGGGTAAATACGGTATCTGCCGGTAAAGGGCCCTGAAGATTTAAACCTTGCTGGCGCAGATTTTCGATAACCGGTTCTATGATCTCTTTTTCCTCGCTGCCCAAATGACCTTTTTCACCGGCATGAGGATTAAGCCCGCAGACCAGTATGCGCGGGTTGGCGATACCAAAGCGGTTGCGCAGATCCTGATCCAGTATCCTTATGACGGTTCTTAAGCGTGCATGGGTGATCGTCTCGCTGACTTTAGACAAGGGAATGTGAATAGTGACCAGCGCGACTCTTAGCCCTTCGGTGGCCAGCATCATGACCGGTTGTCCTCCGGTGATTTGGGCAATATATTCGGTGTGTCCGGTAAAAGCGATCCCGGCATCATTGATAATGCCTTTGTGGACGGGGCCTGTGACCAGCGCAGAAAAAAGGCCTTCCATGCAGCCTCGCGTAGCCCGGTCAATCGCTTTTAAAACATAGCGGCTGTTTTCTTTATCCAGCAGGCCTGTTTTTGCAGGTTTGGCCATTTTGATCGGCAAAATGGCCAGCTCACCTGCTTTTTGGCAAACAGCGGGCGCGTCGGCATCAAATTGCTTTATTTCAACCGGCAATCCTAATTGTGCGGCTCGGTCACGCATCAAGCCGCTATCGGCGACACAAATGATCTGGCAGTCATGAGGTGTTTGAATCAGTTTTAGTACTAGATCGGGACCGATCCCGGCCGGTTCGCCTGGTGTCAGTGCGATACGCCTGATTGTGTTGGTTGCTTCCATGTGATTTTGCAAAAGGCGAAATTGTACCGTAAGGAACAAGCCTAAGAAAGTTTCAGGTATTTAAACTTAGTGTAGTTAAGGTTTTTTTTAAGAACAGCGATACAAACGAAGTTGCACGCTCTTTTGTAATACTAAGATTACATAATGTAGTTGTTTTGGCGAAGTATAAAAAGAAAAGTGGAAAAACTGCTAAGCTTATTGCTTAAAATCTGATCAATAAATCAGTTATGAGTTTTGCTAAACCGGTCATTAAATCCAAATCCGCTGCAGATCAAAATGGCTTTATTAATAGGCCTTTTTTGCCTCGAATATGCAGGGCTATCCTCCCTATCAGGACATTATTCTTAAGCACACCTATGACAAATGGAAAAAATATAATTGGTGTACGCTTGGGTTTATTAATTACCTCTTACCCAAAATATGTCTTGCTCATCGTTCTGCTTATCACCGGAATCGCCGGTATCGGTTTGACTCGTCTGCAATTTAACAGTGATTATCGCGTTTACTTTAAATCAGACAGTCCCGAATTGCTGGCTTTTAATGAAATACAATCCACCTTCAGCAAAACGGATAACGTTTTGTTTATCGTTTCTTCCCGCTCCGGTAATTTGTTTACCGCTGATTCGCTTAAAGCCATTAAGGAGTTGACTGATGCGGCATGGCGGATTCCTTTCTCCATACGCGTTGATTCATTAGCCAATTATCAAAGAACTACGGCAAATCAAGATCAGATGAATGTGGCTAATTTGATAGCCGATGCTAATCAGCTGACTGATGTTCAGATTGCTGATATCAAAAATGTGGCGCTTAACGATCCGCTTCTTGTCAATCGGCTGATTTCCAAACAAGGTGATGTGACTGGCGTGAATGTAACTTTTCAGTTACCTAAAGAAAATGCGGCTCAAACGATGGATTTAATGAATCAAGCCAGGGATATGGCGCGGGTTTTGGAGGCTGGTAATTCTGACCTGAAGATTTATCTGAGCGGCATGGTAGTGATGAATGATGCGTTTATAGAATCAGTGATACATGACGGCAAAATATTAGCCCCATTGATGTTTATCATTCTGATCTTAGTCCTGTATGTGTGTGTCAAGAACTGGAGCGTGATTTTTGCCACTGTTTTATTGGTTTTTTTAACCTTACTTTCAACTTTGGGCATAGCCGGTTGGCTGGATTGGGAGTTGACGTCTACCTCTATTGCCGCCCCTACCGTTATTTTGACCGTTGCTGTCGCCGATTGTGTGCATATTGCGGTTTCGCAGCTGCATTGTATTGCTAAGGGCGAAGCAAGGTTTGCTGCCATGCGTGAAAGCTTGCGAATCAACTTTGAACCGGTATTTTTGACCAGTCTGACTACGGCCGTCGGATTTCTCAGTATGAATTTCAGTGATTCGCCCCCCTTCAGGGATTTAGGCAATATCGTCAGTTTGGGTGTATTGATTGCCTGGATTTTGGCGCTGGTATTTTTTCCAGCCATCCTGTGTGTGCTGCCCTATAAAGCCTCTTTGAAAAGCCGGGGCAAGCCAAAGTTTATGCCTCGATTAGCTGAGTTTGTCATTCGCTACAAAAATAAAGTGATTCTGTATTTAGGCGTATTTACCCTGCTGATGCTCGGTTTTACCCCTATCAATCAATTCAACGATGAGTTCATCAAGTATTTTGACGAGGCAATGGACTTTAGACAAGGGACCGATTTTTTGGCAGAGCATATGGGCGGTTTATATACTCTGGAAGTGGCCATTCATGCCGACTCGGAAGGAGGGATCAATGATCCGGTTTTCTTGCAAAAACTGGACTTATTTTCGGTCTGGTTGCGCCAGCAACCTGAAGTAAAACATGTAAATACCCTGTCTGAAATTTACAAGCGCCTCAATATGAATATGCATGGAGATGATCCTGCGTATTACAAATTGCCAGAGGAACGTAATCTTGCCGCTCAGTATTTATTGCTGTACGAAATGTCATTGCCTTATGGATTGGATTTGAACGATCAGGTCAATATTTCAAAATCGTCCGTTCGCACCATTGCCACGTTGGCTAATCTCAGCTCTATCGAAATGTTAGAGTTGGAAAGAAAAATTAAAGCGTGGCAGCTTATGAATATGCCCGAAGTAAGTATGTCGATGGCCAGTCCCATTCTGATGTTTGCCCACGTGGGTAAAACCAATATAGGCCAAATGATTTCCGGCAGTATGCTGGCCTTTGTTCTGATATCGATGATGCTTATACGGGCATTTCGTTCGCTTAAACTGGGATTGATCAGTCTGATTCCTAATCTGGCGCCAGCCGCTATAGCTTTTGGTTTCTGGGCACTGATAGACGGCATGATCGGTTTGAGTTTATCTGTTGTCATGGCAATGACGCTGGGCATCGTGGTGGACGATACCGTCCATTTTATGAGTAAGTACCGCAGAGCCCGAATTGAGTTGGGTCATGGTTCTGAAGATGCCGTCCGCTATGCCATGTCATCCGTAGGCCAGGCAATGTGGGTGACTACGGCCGTTTTAGTTTGCGGTTTTTTAGTGCTGAATTTATCTCATTTCACAATGAATTCCACTATGGGATTAATGTCAGCACTGACCATTGCGGTTGCACTGATCATGGATTTATTGCTGTTACCGGCTTTGTTGATTAAGTTGGATAGCTGGAGTTTCAACCGGTAAATTCAGTAAGCTAATTATCGATATCGAGCTCTTTGATTTTCCGGGTTAATGTGTTCCGTCCATAACCTAACATCTTGGCTGCTTCGTGCCGTCTGCCTCCCGAATGATTTAATGCCGCTTTAATCAAAATGGTTTCTATCGTGGGAATGGTATGTTTGGCAATATCACTATCGCCCCGTTGTAGCTGAATCTCTATGCTTTTACTGAGCAACATTTGCCAGTTATCTTCGTTCGCTTTTGTTTCGTCGCGGGTATTTAACAGTTCAGGCGGCAATTCGTTTTTATGGATCTCGCGTCCTGATGCCATGACGGTCAGCCATCTGCATAGATTTTCCAATTGCCTGACATTGCCGGGCCAGTCAAGTGTCTTAAGAAACTGTTCGGTTTCCGGTTTTAACACTTTTAATTCGGTATTCAGTTCGGTTGCCGCTTGGCTTAGAAAATGCTGCATCAGTAAAGGAATATCTTCACGCCGCTCTCTAAGTGGCGGAATATGAATCCGGATGACATTTAAGCGGTGAAATAAATCTTCACGAAATCGTCCCTGAGCGACCAGTGCTTCAAGATTTTGATGCGTCGCCGCGATGATGCGCACATCCACTTTTATTGAAGAGTGAGCCCCTACCGGATAAAACTGGCCGTCAGCCAGGACTCTGAGTAAGCGCGTTTGGAGTTCGGCGGGCATGTCGCCTATTTCATCAAGAAACAGAGTGCCGTTATTGGCTTGTTCAAAACGCCCGGAGCGGCGGGATTGAGCCCCTGTAAATGCGCCTTTTTCGTGACCGAACAGCTCCGATTCCATCAAATCCTTAGGGATAGCCGCCATGTTTAAGGCGATAAAAGGATTGCCTGCCCTGGGGCTATGCCTGTGAAGCGCTTTGGCAACCAATTCTTTGCCGGTGCCGGATTCGCCGTTAATCATCACTGTTATGTGAGAACGGGCCAGTCTGCCTATCGCTCTGAAAACTTCCTGCATGGCGGGTGCTGCCCCAATGATTTCCGGGGTGGCTTCGCTAGGCAGCTGTTCCTTGGCAGTCGCATGCTGTTTGGCATGGGCGCAGGCACGTTGAGCCACCTCGACAATCTCTTTGATATCGAAAGGCTTGGGCAGGTATTCAAATGCGCCGCTATGAAATGCAGAGACAGCACTTTCCAAATCCGAATGAGCCGTCATGACAATCACGGGCAGTTCAGGGTGCGATTCCTGAACTTTCTTGAGTAATTGCAGGCCGTCGATTCCCGGCATGCGTATGTCAGTTATCAAGGCATTCGGTAAATCGGTTTTCAGCGCTTCCAACAGAGGAGATCCGTTAGAAAATGTCCGGGTGGTTATTGACGCTTTTTGTAAAGCCTTCTCCAAAACCCAACGTATGGATTTATCGTCATCTACAATCCAGACTGTGCCTGAATTATCCATTGTGGCTCTCCAGTGGCAGATAAATTGAAAATACGGTATGTCCGGGCTGGCTTTCGCACTCAATCAAGCCATCGTGCTGGTTGATCAGCGATTGAGCGATGGACAGTCCAAGACCGGTCCCATCCGGTCTGCCCGTAATCATGGGGTAAAATATTTTACTCATCATGTCTTTGTTGATGCCGGGACCATCATCAATGATATCGATTCTTGCGGTGAGTCTGTTACGTTTGCGCCCGATGGTCATTTGTCGGCAAATACGGCTCTTGATTATCAGCGTACCGGCATTATCCATCGCCTGAATGGCATTTCTGGCGATATTCAATATGGCTTGAATAAGCTGGTTTTTATCGGCATGTATATCCGGAATACTGGGATCATAATCATGTTGAACAGTAATTTTACCGTTGGATTCCGCAAGCAGAAGTTGACGAACGCGTTCAAGTACTTCATGAATGTTCAGTTGGGTTTTAATCGGCAGTTTATTGGGGCCCAGCATCCGGTCCATTAAGCTTTGTAGCCGGTCTGATTCAGCAATGATGATGTGCGTGTATTCTTTCAATTCCGGATCTTCCAGTTCAAGATCCAGCAATTGAGCCGCCCCTCTCAATCCGCCCAGGGGATTTTTAATTTCATGTGCAAGTCCTCTGACCAGCATTCTTGCGGTAGTCTGTTGCGCCATAATTTGTTCTTCCTTTGAAATTCGCAGGTGCCGGTCCAGTTGTTGTAATTCAACAATAATCTCGTCAACCTGATCATTGACGAGTACTGGGGTTGCACTAAAGTTGACCGTTACATGTTGATTCTGAAAGTCCAACGTCAATTCACGGTCCACCAGAGGCTCATCCATGTTAAGGCACATGCGAAGGTTCAGTTGCTGGTCTTCATCTACATACTTGAGCAAATCGTCTGCATGACTGCCCAATAAATGACGCGCACTATCTGCGAACATGATTTCGCCGGCCGTATTGATATAGATCAGGACAAGTTCCCGGTTAAATAACAAGATGGCTTCATTCAGATGTTCAAGAATTCGTTTGTACACAATGTTTATCGGTATGGGCTGATAGTCGTTCAATAAATAATAGCAATTTGCAGGCCAGATATATTTATACAGGCTTGAGTGCTGGTTTGGCGATGAATGAGATTTAGCTCGAAATTTTTCTAACCAAAAAGATGCAAGTCAGGACTTTTCTCTAAAGCGATGGCATTGCCTGGTTGATTTACATTAAACTGCTATAAAACAATGGTTTAAGACTTAAATAGTGGCTGCAGAATGCGGCTAATATAATGCCGGTTGGTTATAACGGTGCAGCAGTGAACCGAAATGTTACCTCAATGTGGGGATTGAACAGTAACAGTTTTGGGTTTTTGCCCAGGTTTGATGCGGTGAAATAAAAAACGCCCCATTATGGGGCGTTTTACTTTGAAATGCGTTGGTATAAACCAAGCCGCAGATGCAGAGATTAATTACAAGCTGTAGTACATGTCAAATTCAACAGGATGAGTACTCATGCGCAGACGAGTGACATCTTCCATTTTTAATGCAATATAGCCATCGATCGCATCGTCGGAAAATACGCCGCCACGAGTCAGGAATTCACGATCTTTGTCCAATGCATCCAACGCTTGGTCAAAAGAGTGGCAGACTTGTGGAATTGCTTTTTCTTCTTCAGGCGGTAAGTCATACAAATCTTTATCCATCGCATCGCCAGGATGAATTTTATTTTGAATACCGTCCAAGCCAGCCATCAGCATCGCTGCAAAAGCCAGGTATGGATTTGCAGTCGAGTCAGGGAAGCGGACTTCGATACGGCGTCCTTTTGGATTTGAAATGAACGGAATACGGATGGATGCAGAGCGGTTACGAGCAGAATAAGCCAGCATAACCGGTGCTTCAAAGCCTGGTACAAGGCGTTTGTAGCTGTTGGTTGACGCGTTGGTCAAAGCATTTAAGGCTTTTGCATGCTTGATGATTCCGCCTATGTAGAACAGTGCCGTTTCAGATAAGCCGCCATACAGGTCGCCGCTGAACAAGTTGACACCGCCTTTGGCTAAAGACTGGTGAACGTGCATGCCGCTACCATTGTCGCCGACGATAGGTTTAGGCATGAATGTTGCGGTTTTTCCATAAGCGTGAGCAATGTTCGCAATCACGTATTTTAATTCCAGCACTTCATCCGCTTTTTTAACCAGGGTATTGAATCTGACGCCAATTTCACATTGACCGGCAGTTGCCACTTCATGGTGATGGACTTCAACTTTTTGACCCATTTCTTCCAAAGTCAAGCACATTGCAGAACGCATATCCTGCATGGAATCAACCGGAGGAACTGGGAAATAACCGCCTTTAACGCCTGGACGATGACCCATGTTGCCGTCTTCGTAGGCTTTTTCCGAGTTCCAGCCTGCTTCAGAAGAATCAATCTTGAACGATGCACCGGATATGTCTGCTGACCAGCGGACATCGTCAAATACGAAAAATTCGTTTTCAGGACCAAAAAAAGCAGTATCGGCAATACCCGTAGATTTTAAGTAAGCTTCTGCACGTTTGGCGATAGAGCGGGGGTCACGCTCATAACCTTGCATGTTATTGGGTTCGATAATGTCACAACGCAAAATAAGAGTTGCATCATCAAAGAAGGGGTCCATCACAGCGCTGGATGGGTCAGGCATCAGGATCATGTCGGATTCGTTGATCCCTTTCCAGCCTGCAACCGAGGAGCCATCAAACATTTTGCCTTCTTCGAAAAGATCTTCATCGATATCTTTGGCTGGAAAAGTTACATGTTGCTCTTTTCCTCGGGTATCGCAAAAACGAAAATCCACGAATTTAACTTCATTTTCTTGAATCATTTTAAGAACGTTAGCTACAGACATGTAGGTTGTCTCCTGGGTTAGTTGTTGAGTAATAGGTTAGAGCTTACAGGGCATAACAATATCATTTTTCTATCTGAATGGCTAAAAAAGCCTTGCCGCTGTAGGCTTTTCGACGATTAAATAATGTGGCGATAAGCCGTTTAATGTATTGGCATCGTAATGATGTCAACGGCCTGCCATTCTCTTTGATCTATCGTCACTGTTTTGATCAGTCAAGCGCGTGCTTCATAAAAAAATCCAGCCTGCATTTTCGCCTTGAAGCATCCAAAAGTAAATTTATAGAAAATTGGTTTTCTTAAATCTGTCTATTAAGTGGTTTATACCTTAATAAACTCAATTGAAGCGAGAATTCGCCATTCAAAAAATTAACTTTTTGGATTGCGCCAGTTATGGCACTCCATTGCCTTTTTTAAAGCATTTCATGTGCCATAAATTTAAATAGTTGTAAGGAAAGGATTTAAATGGTGCGTTGGCTGCTGATTATTTTGTTATCGCACCATAATGGATCGCAATTTCTCGGCGTTCGCACCATAGTGGATCGTGTCGACTGTACTTTAGGGCGGCGATTATTTTTTAAGCAAAGAAAAGAGCCCTCGTATTTGTTTGGCACAATCTATGCAAATGGAAGATTGAGTTTTTGTCAACTTAACACGAGGCACATATATGAAACTGATTACAGCAGTTGTTAAGCCCTTCAAGTTGGATGATGTCCGTGAGGCATTATCTGAAATGGGGGTGTCAGGCGTGACGGTTACCGAAGTAAAAGGATTCGGCCGTCAGAAAGGTCATACTGAGTTATACCGGGGTGCGGAGTACGTAGTCGATTTTCTGCCCAAAGCAAAAGTGGAGGTTGCAATCGGCGATGATAAAGTCGATGCAGCGGTTGAAGCTATTACCAAAGCGGCAAACACAGGAAAAATTGGGGATGGAAAAATATTTGTGAGCAACCTCGAGCAAGTGGTCCGGATTCGAACCGGTGAAACTGGCGAAGAAGCCCTTTAGTCTGAGACAGGAGAAACGTGGTGGATAAATTAACAGAACTGAGTTACGCATTAGATACGTTCTATTTGCTGATTAGCGGTGCCTTTGTAATGTGGATGGCGGCTGGGTTTGCCATGCTTGAGGCTGGTTTAGTCAGAGCAAAAAATACAACAGAAATTCTCACCAAAAACGTGGTTTTGTATGCCATTGCCTGCATCATGTATATGTTGTGCGGATATAACCTTATGTATCCCGGTGAGGCTGTCAACAGTGTCTGGCCGGGTATCGAATTTTTATTGAGCAATGTTGACCATGAAGCTGCCGAAGTCATTTCGGTCAATGGCGATACAGACGATGACAATAATGCAGTCTATTCTAAAATGGCTGACTTTTTCTTTCAGGTAGTCTTTGTCGCGACGGCCATGTCTATCGTCTCCGGTGCAGTCTGCGAACGGATGAAATTGTGGGCCTTCCTGGGCTTTTCTGTCGTTATGACAGGCTTTATTTACCCCATACAAGGTTACTGGAAATGGGGTGGCGGCTTTCTGGATACCTTAGGATTTTTTGATTTCGCAGGCTCCGGTGTTGTGCATTTATGCGGCGCCAGTGCTGCATTAGCCGGTGTTCTCTTGCTGGGGCCAAGAAAAGGGAAATACGGTGAAAACGGCGTTATTTACCCAATTCCAGGTTGTAACATGCCTTTGGCGACCTTAGGAACGTTGATTTTGTGGATGGGCTGGTTTGGTTTTAACGGTGGTTCGGAACTGATCATATCCAATGTCTCAGAAGCCAATATAGTTGCCAAAGTTTTTGTTAACACCAATGCAGCCGCGGCTGCCGGTGTGGTCGCAGCTTTAATCACCGCGCACCTGATGTTTGGTAAGGCTGATTTATCCATGATTTTGAACGGTGCATTGGCAGGCTTGGTTGCCATTACTGCCGATCCGTCCAGTCCCAGCACACTCTTGTCTACAGGTATTGGATTTGTTGCCGGTGGCCTTGTTGTGGTTGCCATTGTCACTATTGATAAGCTCAGAATCGATGATCCGGTCGGTGCCATATCCGTTCACGGTGTATCGGGTATATTGGGATTGCTTGCGGTTTGTTTATCAAATGAAGAATCAACACTATCGGCTCAATTAATTGGCATCGCTACGATTTTTGGCTTTGTATTCATTGCAAGTTTGGCCATGTGGTTCCTGTTGAAGACGACTATGGGCATAAGAGTCTCTTCTGAAGATGAATACCAAGGTGTGGATTTCTCCGAGTGTGGTATGGAGGCTTATCCTGAGTTTACTTCCGAGGGCAGTAAGTAAAGATAAGAATAGTAAAAAACAAGAGGGCGGGCGCAAACTGCGCCCGTTTTTTATAATCGCTTTTAGTGGAATGACTCGTTTTACGGATTCTTAATGGTGTCGAATAATTTACGCGCTTGAATGCCAGGCGTTAATCAATTCCGGGATAATTAAAACGGTTTACCCCCCTGTTCGTTTATCGCAAATTGTATGTTGCCCTTTTATTCTTTATGATGCGGTCAGAACTTTTGATCCATAAAAAATAAAAGTTAATTGCTCGCCTGCTTTGGATTTGGGATATAAGTGATTGATTAAAAAGGTCGCGTGAACATGTCTCGGTTGCAGAAGCCTTTCAATCAAAAACTTGCACCCAATAAAAGTGAAGGATTGAGCAGATATAATAAGGTTGTTGACGATCCAGCTTTTCCGGAAATTCAATACAATTTCTTACCTATTTTACAATGAGACGGGATACACTCGGCTTAGGACAGATAGTCGAGTCTGTTTTGTTTTTTAAATCCTTCGGGGATAGACTTACTTTTTCAATTGTTTAGAGAATAAAAATGAAATTAATTACAGCAATTATCAAACCTTTCAAGTTAGATGACGTTAGAGAAGCGCTTTCCGAAATAGGTGTTGCCGGTGTTACCGCAACTGAAGTTAAAGGCTTTGGCCGTCAGAAAGGCCACACCGAACTCTATCGTGGCGCCGAGTATGTGGTCGATTTTCTTCCCAAAGTCAAACTTGAAATCGCGGTAACTGATGAAGTGGTTGACCAAGCGATAGAGGCAATTGTCAAATCAGCCAACACCGGAAAAATTGGTGATGGCAAAATTTTCGTATCCGCTTTGGAACAAGTAATCAGGATCAGAACCGGAGAAACCGGAAGCGATGCTATTTAGGCCCATGTATAGATAACTGCCAAAACTGGCTTGTCTTTTTGTTCAGCATCATTGTTGCTTAAACGGTTGCTCACGCTCCTATGGGCCTGTATTGCGCCTTGGCATGAATAAAAATACGGTCTTTTTTGCGTTTGTTATTTTATTTAAGTTCCTTGGTATCTTTGCATCACTTATTTAAATCAGCATATTTGATGAGGAGGTCACATCGAATAGGCTAACAGTCATTTAAAGCCGGATTTGTTTTTTTGATTTGAAAAAGGCATAGCCGTGCTTAGAGGAAGCTATGAAATCCTATAATAATAATTATTTAATTTTTCTCTTGTGGGCTTTGCCCGGATTGGTTGGTGCGGATGAGTTAAACCAGAGTAATACCGCTTGGGTTTTAACTTCAACCGCTTTTGTGTTGTTTATGACATTACCCGGTTTGTCGCTCTTTTACGCTGGATTGGTAAGAAGTAAAAATGCGCTTTCGGTTTTGATGCAATGTTTTGCGATTACCTGTGTCGTTTCATTGCTCTGGTTGGCGGGTGTCTACAGTCTTATATTTTCCAATGGTGGTGAATGGCAGGCAATTATCGGTGGTACCAGTAAATTTTTTATGCCGGAGTTGGGAACGTCGTCGATGACAGGGGATATTCCTGAAACTGTATTTTTTATGTTTCAGATGACCTTCGGTATTATTACGCCAGCACTAATTGTGGGTGCTTACGCTGAAAGAATGAAATTCTCCGCGATGCTTTGGTTTAGCAGTTTGTGGCTGGTTTTCGTTTACATGCCAATTTGCCACTGGATTTGGGGCGGAGGTTGGCTGGCTGATATGGGCGCTATGGATTTTGCAGGCGGCATTGTCATTCATGTCAATGCGGGTATTGCATCACTCGTCGCGGCCTTGGTTATTGGCAATCGAAAAGGTTTTCCAACCACAGCGATGCCGCCACATAACATGACTATGGTGGTTACCGGTGCAGGTATGTTGTGGGTGGGGTGGTTTGGATTTAATGGTGGCAGCGCCCTTAGAGCCGATGGCTCGGCAGGTATGGCTATTATCGTTACTCACATAGGTGCGGCGGCAGGTTCATTGACCTGGATGTTCATTGAATGGGTAAGGTTCGGCAAGCCCAGTGTATTGGGCATAGTCACAGGAATGGTTGCGGGGTTGGGTACTATAACGCCCGCTTCCGGATTTGTTGGGCCTGCAGGCGCTTTGGTCATCGGAATTACAGCCGGAGTGGTCTGTTTTTGCGCTACTCAGATCGTCAAACGTAAATTAAAAATTGATGACTCGTTAGATGTTTTTCCTGTTCATGGTGTAGGCGGAATTGTCGGATCTTTAATGACCGGTGTATTTGCAGCTACCAGTTTGGGCGGAATGGGTCTGGCGGAAGGGGTCTCCATTCTTGATCAAGTCAAGGTTCAGGCTTTGGCAGTTTTAGTCACTATAGGCTGGAGTGCCTTATTCAGTTTTGTTATCTTGAAAGTAATTGAATGGACAATAGGTCTACGCGTGACTAAAGATGAAGAAGAACAAGGCCTTGATATCGTGATGCACGAGGAAACGGGCTATCACAATTTATAGTGTAACTCTCGCTCGCTTTGAATTAAGGTTGTAGGTGCTTGATTTCAAAGGACGCGTAAATACGTCCCTGTAGCTCTCTGCAACATCCCTGTTGCAGAAGCCTTTTCAATCAACCACCTACAACCACTAAAATGGGAGGGGGTGAGCAGATACCAACTCTTTGTTCCAAAGAGTTTTTTGTGCAGGGACGCACAGTCAATCAACAATGCCTAAACTTTCTACTATCCCCGTTGCAGAAGCCATTTCAATCAACCACCTACACCCAATAAAATCGGAGGGAGTGAATAGATACCTTTCAATTTGAAAGATTCCCGGATATAAACAATGTTAAAGGCTAAAATAAGCAGCTTTAGATCACTATTCGATCAAGTTGTTGCGCTTTTTACAGGACTTCAATTAAGCGTCTTTCAGGATTTTAGAGGTGTTAAACAGTGCATTTTTTTGAATCAGGCAGGGTAAAAAAACTCCTTAAACCCACTTTGATCACATTGGCTCTTGTGGCTTTTTATGCTGTGTCGGGTTTTTTTGTCTTGCCGGGTTTATTGAAAATGCAACTTCCAGGATTGATCCACGATGCCACTGGGCGAAATGCATCAGTTGAAAATATTGCATTTAATCCGTTTGATTTTTGTCTGGAAATTCGAGGATTCACCTTGGAAGAGAAGGATGGTCAGGCTTTTGTAACTTTCGATAGGCTGTACACCGATTTGGCTGTATTCAGTTCGATTAGACAATTTGGCGTGGTCATTGACGCATTTCAGCTAGATAAACCGTTTGTCAGGGTTGCTAAAAATCAAAGCGGAATTTTTAATTTCGATGATCTTGGTTCGGACAATCAAGAAGAAAAAGACACCTCAGAAGCTTTATTTCCGGTGATTATTCATCAATTGAATTTGTCAGATGGAACGGCACTTTGGGAACAGGCCCGGGCCAATGGAGTGGAAAAAGAAACACTGCAGCCCATTAACCTGAAGCTGGCGGAATTATCAACATTTCAGGATAACCCTGCCAATCTTGAACTCAACATGGCTTTTTCTTCGGGAGCAACTTTGCAGTGGTCAGGCGAAGCCAGCCTGGATCCGATTCATTCCAAAGGCTTGCTCAAACTCGAAAAAATCGATTTATTCCGAATCGCGACTTTGTTTCTCGAGGATTTTCCAGGGGTCTTGCTGGAAAAGGGTCAGTTGGCAGTTTCTGCTCCTTATGTATTGAATTATAAAAATCGGAATTTGCAACTGGAAGCCCCCGAAACAAAAATTGATCTGGAAAGCTTTCAATTAACGGTTAACGATCAGGGGGGCGCCCAAACCCGTATTTTGAATGACAAAATGAATCTTCAGTCAGCGCTCGTTTTGCGATCTGAAGAAAAAGGATTGTCTCTGCAAAGCAAAAATACCCGGCTGGAACTGGATAACCTGGCTGTCAGCGGAAAAGATATACCCTTAATCAGGGTTAAACGCCTGGATTGGAATACCCATTTGGCTGTCGAGCAGTCTGCAGATCAGCTAAAACTGAGTGCCGAGCAAAATCAGATTAATCTGGCTGAGGTGGGTTTGTTTCACCATGATGGATTTAAGCATTTTCCGGCTATTACGATAAAGGCGCTTAATTCACAAAACGAGTTTGCTTTTGATGATGACAAACAGATTGGGAATTATTCGATATCGGCAGGTACTGTTGATCTTAAATCACTGTTAATAACCGATCCCGGTCAGAAATCTCCGGTGGTGACTGTTCCAACTCTGGCAGTTCAAGGAATAAGTGTTGAAGGCGGTAAGCAGCGGGTCAAGCTCGCAAAAATTGTTACAGCTGACGCGACACTCAAAACCTGGTTAAACGAGGACGGCACGTTTAATTTGCAGAACCTGTTTGTAGCAAAGGGTACTGATAAACCCCCGACCCCTAGTACGGAAAAAGGCAGTGCCAGTCAATCTGCTTGGCAGATTGCTGTAGATGACTTGGTTATTCACGATTATCAGGTCAGTTTTACGGATAAAAAACAAAAAAAAACCTTTGCTGTTGAACTTTCAGATTTGAATCTTCAGGTAAAAGGTTTTGATACGATGAAAACGACAGGATTACCCGTCGAATTTAAAGCTCAGTTCAACAAGTCAGGTAAGGTCAGCATCATCGGAGATACTGTTCTTGATCCTTTTTCAGGTGATTTTTCAGTGGCTCTCGAGAACTTGCCTTTGAAAGGGTTTCAACCTTATCTGGAACAGTTTGCGAAACTGGATATTATCGATGGTGGACTCTCTTCCGATGGAAAGCTTTCTTTAGCCTTGACGCCTTCTGCGGAATTGGATTTGAAATTTAACGGTAATGCCAATGTAGACAGCTTATTACTGCGTGATCAAGACCAGCATCGAGACTTTGTCAAATGGGAAAACCTGCATTTGACAAAAATCAATGTAGATTTACTCAAGCAGCAGTATTTTCTTAAGGATGTGCTTTTTGATAGGCCTTACATACGATTGCTCATCAAAAAAGAAGGGGGAACCAATTTCGATGATGTTGTTACCGATAAAACGGATACTGGCAGTGCGGCGCCTTCTTCAGAAAAGGTGAAGGCAAAGCCAAAAAATTCACCGGTCTTCAGCATCGGTGCAATTCAACTCAAAGATGGGATGTCCGATTTTGCCGACTACTCATTGATACTGCCCTTTGTTACCAAAATGAACCGGCTTAATGGGAATCTGAAGGGACTTTCTTCCGACAAAGGTGCAACGGCAAAATTGAATTTGGACGGTAAGGTTTACGATTTAGCGAAAGTCGATATTGTTGGTCAATATGCCCTTGATTCCGGTGATTCGGCTGTCGAGCTTAAATTCAAGGATATGCCTTTACCATTGGTGACGCCTTACATGGCAGAATTTGCCGGCTATAAAATTGAAAAAGGCCAGATGTCATTGGATTTGAAGTACACCATCAAGGACAACAATCTCGTAGCAGACAATAAGTTGTTCATAGATCAGTTTACCTTGGGTGAAAAAGTGGATAACCCAAAAGCGGTGTCTTTGCCTTTAGAGTTAGCCATTACCCTGATGAAAGACGGTGATGGGAAAATCAATCTTGAATTGCCCATCACCGGCAGGCTGGATGATCCTCAATTCAGTGTCAGCGCACTGGTTTTCAAAGCACTGGGCAATGTGATAGGCAAAATTGCTTCAGCGCCTTTCAAGATGCTTGCCTCGCTGGTCAATTTTGGCAGTGATGAGGATCTCAGTATGATCGGTTTTAGTGAAGGGAATCCTGAGGTGACCGATCATGAAAAGACAAAACTTGATGCGATTGCCAAAGCATTAGCGAGTAAACCTGCGCTAAGTCTGGAAGTCAGAGGAGCCGCTTTTCAGGATTTAGATTGGCCTGCTATGCGTTATGAAGCCTTAAAAGATCAACTTAAAAAAATTAAAGCCAAGGAGCTGCGTGCCAAAGGGGAAAGAACCCGTTCAGAATACATTGAGCTTTCTGAAGATGAATACAAACGATTATTAGCGCAACAGTTTATTGAGAAATTCCCGTTATTGGCCGATGTCTCAATTTTCGGTACTCCCAGGCTGAAAGAGGATGAAAACGGGGATTTTTATGAAGTAGCCCGGCAAAAACTTGAGGCGCTTTTACCGCCGGAAGAGCAGCGGTTAAATGATCTTGCGGTCTTGCGTGCAAGCAACATAGCAAAATATTTGCAGGATGAGGGTATTTCCAGTAACCGGGTGTTTTTATTGTCAACCGAACTTGATCCTGAAAGGAGTGAGCCGGGGGTTAATGTGAAGTTGTCACTTAGATGATCTTTTCAATCAATCCGGCTGGCGCAGGCCGAATAGGCCTGCAGCAAGCGCACAGTTTTTTGACGAGGCATCTATTTTGGACAACCTTCCAATTTCAGGATGCTATAACCTTTAGCATCGATTTCGTTGCGTATGTCCTCAGGCGGTTCGGCGCTATGGCAAAATACACAATTGGTTTGATTTACGACAGCGTCTGATTCACCGATGCTGGCTAACCATTCTTTTGCATAGTTGATGGCATGCTCAGGGTCTTTATTATCGAGCACAACATCGAAGTGCATTATCCGGCCTTTGGCTGTTTTAGCATACGTATCATAAACATGAGACATTGACATAAGCGGTACTAAGTTCCCAAAAGAAGGCCGACGACATTGTCGGCCTTGAACCACAAGGGGGTTGAGGAATTGTATTCCGTCCTGGATGTGAAAAAAGGTGGCAAAAAGCCATTTAGTTTCGAATCGAAACAGGGCATAATGTATTTTAGTTCCATTTCATTTGTCAACTAAGTTATAAAAAATTAAGAAGCTCTATGCAGAAAGTTGATGTTTACAAGTTAATTGAACGAATGGCGGCATTAATTCGTTCTGAAGAACGAAAACGTTGCACGGAAATGGGTTTGCAGGTTGTGCATCTGCAGGTCATGGATTATTTGTCGCGCTGTAACAAATACAGCAATACACCGGTTGCGTTGACCAATTACCTGGGTATGACCAAGGGCACGGTATCGCAAACGCTTCTTTTGCTTGAAAGAAAAGGGTTTATCAGAAAAGAAGCCGATTTAGCCGATAAACGGATGGTTCACCTTTACCTGACAGAAGAGGGGCTGCTGATGCTGAGTCAAGCCTACCCCTCTGATCTTTTTAGTAATGCAGGCTTGTTTTTGGAAGTACACAATCCTGATTTAACCGAAGAGCCTTTTATTAGTGCGTTGACCGCATTGCAAAAAGCCCATAAATCCAATTCTTTTGGTTTGTGTAAAACGTGTAAGTTTTTTACTCATACGAAGGACGGCTTTTTATGTGGATTAACCAAAGAAACCTTGACTCAAAGTGACAGTGAAAAAATCTGCCAAGAACATACACTGCTTTAATTTTATTGATTGCGCTATCCGCTCCAGCATGTCGGTGCTTAGCAAGTCCTGTTGCCCTGCTGAAAGTTTTATCTTGTCTTGAATCAATTCGAAAAATATATCGTATCGAATCGATAATTTATTGACATTTTCATTATTGCTTCTTATAGTATCGATGCACTACCAAGTTGCATATTAAGGTTTGCATTGGACTTTGTTCGTATAAACAACCAGTTATCTGCGTATTTTTATAGCGAGTCAAGTTAATAGCTAACAGAGGTACTAATTAATAAGGGGTTAATCATGATACAAGAAGAGCCAAAAAAAGACCGGTTCTGGCTATATGTCGGCTTGTTTACTTTCTCATTAGTAGCGGTTTTACTGATGGTTAAAATGAATGAAAATGAAAAGTTCGAACCTATCAAACAACAATTGATAGAAGAAGAAAAGCAAATGAACATTCGGGTTATAGGTAACCGGTAACGGCATACACACTTAACGTTTTGACTGATCAAAACGCTCACTTATGACTTAAATCGTTGCGCTTAGCCTAACCGCTTTAGCAGGAAATCACTATGAGACAAATCTTAAAACTAATTTTTGCAGCCTCACTCACTTTTACGGCAGGCAATGCGTTGGCAACCGATTACATATATCGTGAACTCATGGCCAATACGCTACCATCAGCTAAATGTGAAGCAGAGTCAGTCGCAATAGCCAGCGCATCAAAAAACTATAATATTAAAAGATTCAGTAAAAAGTTCTGCCAGACTCAAGGTTACGGTTGGCATTTGGAACAAATTAAAGATTCCGGAAAACCGGTTTGCACGCCCTGTGATAATCCTAAAGAAACCGGTTTCCGTTGTCATATGGAAGATGTCGTTGTTGAGTGTAAGCGCATAAAACCGGGTTCTGTTGGTATGTTACCGGGTAAAAGTTAATTTATTCAGAACGATAATCAGCAGATGATGCCAAGGAAGGGCATCGATTCATTTTGCTTACGATTCGACGAGTTCAAATAGATCCCTAAGACAAAGGGGACAATGAGAGCTTGTCGAATTAAACAGAGCTCCTTCTCACCACCCACGTAATCTTATCAACCCATCCGGTACACCGGCGGGGTAATGTCTAAGTCCTTTAAGTCAACAGCCGATGGACTAAAATCGGCACTTAAGAAACCAATTTATCTTATAATGGTTCTTTAATTGCGTTTCTCAAAACTTAAGAGTAAAGAATGGATTGGCACGGCTGGCTTACTGTTTTACTGACTGCCGGTGTTTTATTAACACTGATTTTTTCACGATTCTCGTCGGATTTGGTGCTTATGGTCGCACTGACTGTATTAAGTGCCGCCGGTGTATTGGATCCCAAGCAAGCTCTTTCCGGTTTTAGCAATGAAGGCTTGATCACTGTGGCGGCTATGTTCGTTATCGCAGCCGGCATCAGTTCGACGGGAGGCGTCGAAATGGTGGTCAATAAATTGCTGGGTAACCCAAAATCCACACAAGGCGCCTTGCTTAGATTGGTTTTACCACTCATACCTTTAAGCGCATTCCTGAATAACACGCCGGTTGTAGCGACCATGATCCCTGCGGTAACCCGCTGGTCCAAACGTATTGGTGTCGCACCATCCAAATTGATGATTCCGCTCAGTTATACCGCCATTTTGGGGGGAACATTGACATTGATAGGAACAAGCACAAACCTCGTCGTTAATGGTCAATATCAAGCCTTAACCGGAAAAAAAGGTTTTGAGTTGTTTGATATCACTTGGATTGGTTTGCCAGTTGCAGTTGTGGGTGTGTTATTTATTGTGTTTTGCATGCCCTTTATGTTGCCTAACAGACAGAGCGCGGCCGAGCAGTTTGCCGATCGTAAAAAATTTACGTTTGAAGTGGCTGTGGCCAATAATGGGCCGTTGGAAGGTGTAACCGTTGCAAAGGCCGGGTTACGTAATCTTCAGCGCATCTATCTGGTTGAGATTGAACGTCACGGAAGTATTGTGACTGCGGTGTCGTCAGAGGAAAAACTGCAAGGCGGGGACAGGTTGGTCTTTGTCGGTGAGACCAGTGCCATTTTTGATATCTTGCGTATTAATGGATTGGTTCCATCGGATAGCCAGACACCCGTAATAGACAAGGACACACCGGAGCGCTGTTTGGTTGAGGCAGTTGTCTCACAACGTTGTGACAGCATTGGCAAGGCTATTCGGGACAGTCATTTTCGCGACCGCTACGGTGCGGTAGTTCTTGCCGTGGCCAGAGACGGTGAGGCCATTCAGGGTAATTTGGGATCCATCGAACTGCAACCCGGTGACGTCTTGTTACTGGAAGCGCGCCCTGCGTTTGTGACCCGGCAACGGGTACAACGCGATTTCTTGTTGATTAATGATTTGGAAGAAACCCGTCCCAATCATCAACGCGCCAAACTGGCCTGGGCACTTTTATTAGGTGTCATCGCTGCAGCAACATTTGGGCTGACCAGTATGTTGAACGCTGCCCTGGTGGGTGCGGGTCTCATGGTCTTAACGGGCTGCTGCAGTATAGCCGAGGCCAGACGCAGTCTGGATTTGACCGTGCTGATCAGTATCGCTGCCAGTTTTGCTTTGGGTAACGCTTTGCAGGTTAGTGGTGCGGCGGATTTTATAGCCCGTCATATTTTATCGGTTGGCGATGGCAATCCCTGGATTTTATTGGGATTAACTTACGTCACCGTGTCAATTCTTACCGAGGTCATTACCAATAACGCGGCAGCATTACTGATGCTGCCGATCGTATTGGCAATCACCAGCAGCCAGGGTTTAAATCCTGAACCATTTGTGTTTGCGACAATGATGGGGGCATCAGCCAGTTTTGCAACACCTCTGGGTTACCAGACTAACCTGATGGTCTATGGCCCCGGCGGATACCATTTTAAAGACTTTTTACGGGTCGGCGTGCCTATGAATATTATCACCGCAATCACGACAGTGGGACTCATTCCTTTCATTTGGCCGCTGCAGAACTAATTTGATCATTGAGTATTTTTTGAATCATCGGCAGGTAGCCGTCACGATAATCAGGGTAAATAAATCGATAACCCAATGCTTTTAGGCGTTTGTTATCACAGCGTTTGTTGAGATCGGGCGGGGTTGATGGCGGCTTCACTAGAGGTGGTCGGCATCCCAGTTGCTCTGTCATCCAGCTTACAACCTCCCATTGAGGAGCGGGGTTATCGTCATTTGCCAGATAACACGTCGCGAGTTTTTCACCCTTCAGGCGTAAGCCGATAAGAAAGTCCAGTACACCGGCGCAATCGTCCTGATGAATGCGGTTGGTGTAATAAGGCGGATCACGCATAATTTCAGGTGCAGACCGGGCCGAATTCAGCAGGTATTCCCGACCGGGTCCATAAATACCGGAAAAACGAACAATCGTTGTCTCCGGTAAAGCCGATAAAAGCCTTAGCTCAGCGCGACGGATCAGTTGTCCTGAAGGAGTATTAGCTTCAGTGACAGAATCCTCATCAATCCATTCTCCGTTCGATTGGCCGTACACGCTGGTGGAGGAAATAAAAAACCAGTGCGGTGGCCGTTCCGCTTTTTCGAAATGCTTCAGCAGGTTTTCCAAAGCCGTATCATATACGGCCTGATAACTGGCCGTACTTCTTTGTCCCGGTGTGGGCATAAAAACCACCTCGTCAAAATTGAGAGGCAGTGCAGTAAAACTTGACGCTTGAGTGAGATCCGCTTGAAAGAAAGTAACGGTTTCATTCAGATTTTCAGGAGGATGTCTTCTTATCCCCGTTACGTGGTGATTTTGCCTGTTCAATAAACCGGCAAGGCGGATGCCTATATCGCCGCACCCGGCAATTAAAATATTAGCCATTGTTTGCTCTGTATGTATTGAGTTTCCAAAATTAAACGTTTAGTGGAGCTATTTTGGTCCTAAAGCTAGTTTTTATTCTAAACTTCATGTTTGAAAAGCCTATCAATCATTTTAGTTAATTCAATCAGGGAGTTTTTTTGTTCAAGCCGAGTGTTATTGATATCGAAGCTTCAGGATTTGGAAAAATGAGCTATCCAATTGAAATCGGGATTGTTTTGGCTTGTGGTAAAAAATATTGCAGTTTGATCAAACCCGCTCCCGAATGGCAACATTGGGACAAAGATGCGGAGAAAATTCACGGCATAGCCCGGCAGACTCTGATTGCAAAGGGAAAATCGGTGGATAAGGTGGCTTCCGACATCAATAAAATTTTATCCGGAGCCACTGTTTATACTGATTGTTGCAGTGTAGACAAACCCTGGCTGGATAATTTATTTCAGACTGCGGGTTTTAAAACGCTGTTCAGTGTGAGTGATCTTGAAATGATTTTGAATGAAGCGCAAATGAACATCTGGCAAGAAACCAAGTTACAGGTTATTTCGGATTTGCAATTAAGCCGCCATAGAGCCAGCGCTGATGCTTTGATCATTCAGGAAACCTATATGCGCACAAGTCAGCGATCCATGGCATTAAACACCTCATCCACGACCCCATAAAACTTATGGATACTGCTCTGCTGAAAATTCTTGCGCGGATCGATACGCATCAACTTCCTGCCATTCCTAAAGTATTGTTGAGTTTGATCGAGGCTTTTCAGAATCAGCAAACCGGTTTTGATGATTTAACCCGGATAATCGCCCAGGATGCGGGGCTCAGCTCTAAGGTTTTGGCGGCGGCTAATTCATCTTTTTATCAGCAATTCGGCGAGCTGAAGAATTTAAACCGGGTTGTGGTGGTGTTGGGCTTGGAAACCTTAAAGACTATAACGATGACCAGTGTGACTCAGCAGTTTTTTAGTCAGATACCGCCGTCCCAGCAGAACTTTCTTGAAGTCATCTGGTTCAGATCGCTGGCCTGCGCTCATTTTGCAAGAAGGCTTGCCAAATTGACCGGTTTTGAATCGCCGGATCAGGCTTATTTGACCGGCTTGTTGCACCGGCTCGGCCAACTGGTCTTGTTGCAATGTTTTCCAAAAGAATATTCCGCTTTGTTGAACGAACATTCCGAAGATGTTGTCGAGGTGCTTGAAAAAAAGGCAATCGGCATTTCCCACAGTGCAATCGGTGCTCATCTTATAGAGACCTGGAACGTTCAAGGTTTCATGGCGGATGCTGTTCACTACCAAAATCAGGAGATACCGGCTATTCTGGACAGTTCAGCTCTAGTTAAACTGATTAATTTGGCGGCACAATTGAGCCGCCTCGATAGCCAATCCGAAACACAGGTTTTTGAAGGCGCCTTTGCTTTATTCGGGCTGAGTCAGCCCTTGTTGGAGGAAATGACCTCTGATGTGATGGCGCAAGTGAATAAAACGGCAGGAAGTTTAGGTGTTTCAATTGCTAAACGGGATGACAGCACCGCGGTCATTAAAGCCAGAGTGGATCAGCGCAGTGCCATTTTTAAACGCCTGGGCGAGCACACCAAGGATTTGGCCTTCATCGGTGCAATCAACCGTAATAATGAACATTGTGTCCCGCTCGATAATGTCATTGGCAAGATACGTCGTGATTTAAAAGTGTTGTTCGGCTTCAGCACAACCGCAGTTTTTCTGTTAAACCAGGAAAACATGACACTGGAAGGCTATTCGGCATCAGAAGAAGAGGCTTTATCCAAACTTTCGATCGATTTTAAAGAGAATCGAAGTCTGGTTGCCAATGCATTATTACAAAAACGGATACTTGATTCTTATAACACGGCATTGCCGGACCCGGTGCCAGTCATCGACCGTCAACTTTGCCGTCTGCTGGCAGCTCAAGGAATGGTTGTGATTCCGTTGATTGCAAAAAATCACAGTTTAGGTGTGGTTGCAGCAGGATTAGAATCCAGTGATCTACCCAAATTAAAAGCCAAGCTGGGCTTGATTGCGATGTTTTCAGGTGAAGCGGCGCAATCCGTTTTAAATCACCGTCAGATTAATGAATTCATTCAAGACAGCGTCGATACCCTTCGGACCGATTTTCAGCTACAGGCAAAGAAGGTCATACATGAAGCCAATAATCCGCTGAGCATTATCAACAATTATCTTTATTTACTGGGCCTTAAACTTGGAGAGAACGGTCCACAGGAAATAGGGCTTATCCAGCAGGAAATCAATCGAGTCGGCGAGCTGATTCTCACCCTTTCGGATAGTCGGGGGGCTGTAAACGAGGAAAACGACCTCGTTGATATTAACGTCTTGATACAAGATCTTGTCGCATTGTTTAAAGGCGGTCTGTTTGCTTCATATCGAGTGAATTCAGTTTTAAAGCTGGATGATAAGCTTCCAAAAATAGCGATTAGCAAGCCTAAACTCAAACAATTAATGACCAATTTGATCAAAAACGCTGCCGAAGCCTTCACTTCCGGAGGTAATGTCACGATTACCACCCAGGACCGGGTTTATCTGGGCAATAAATGCTGCGTTCAAATTGAAATAAAAGACGATGGTCCTGGTTTTCCCGAGAATATCAGCACTAACTTGTTCAGCCCTGTGATCAGTACTAAAGGGGCAGGGCATTCTGGGCTTGGACTGACTATCGCCAAAAATCTTGTCGACGAATTATCCGGTACGATAACTTGTATTTCGGTACCGAATTCAGGAACAACCTTTCAGATTTTCCTATCCCGTAAAACATAACCCTTACTATAATAAGCATCTCATAATAAAGGCTTAAAAATGGATGCAAGACCTGATTTAAATTCCAATTCCGATATTGAGATTCTCGTTATCGATGATGAACCTAAAGTTAGGGATAGCCTGCAAGATATTTTGAAACTCTCGGGTTATCGAGTCGTAACTGCCGGCAATGTGCAAGCGGCTATCCAATTCATCAACGAGCGTGATATCACCTTGATTCTGCTCGATCTGAATATGCCCATTCAAGATGGGCACCACTTGCTGGAATATATTGACCGTCACCAGTTGGACCTTCAGGTTCTCATTATCAGTGGTGAAGCCACTTTTGCTCAAGCCTCCAGGTCCTTGCGTTTCAACTTTGTTCAGGAATTCATTAAAAAACCTTATGCGGTTGAAGCCTTGTTACATTCGATTGAAATGGCGGCTGAAAAAATCCGGTTAAAAGAAGCCAATATCAAGATCCAGGCGCAGCTGTCCAAATCCGAGCAGTTGCATCGCTTTTTCGTCGACAGTTCGCCCGATATCATTTACATGCTGAACGACAGGGGTGAATTTGTATTTTTGAATAACGCCATAGCCAAAATTCTGGGTTACGAAAAACAGGAAGTCATTGGTAAACATTATTCTGACCTGGTCTACCAAACGGATATGGAAAAGGCCAAATATGCATTTAACGAACGCAGGACCGGTGACCGTTCGACCAAAGCGATTGAATTGCGGCTATGCTGCAAGAACAGTGATGAGCCAAAATATGTTGAAGCCAATTCGATCACGATTGTGCTCAGTTCCAAAGGTGTTTATAAAAAGAAACAGGACAATAAAGAATTCGTCGGCACTTATGGTGTCATCAGGGACATTAACGACCGTAAACTTTCCGAAAATATGCTGCGGAAACTCAATCTGGCGGTTGAAAACAGCCCTAATCTGATTTACATCACCGACAGTAACGGAACGATTGAATATGCCAATCCCAAAATAGTTGATATTTCAGGTTATACCGCCGATGAAGTGTTAGGTCAGAATCCCCGTATATTCAGTTCAGGCGAAACGCCCCCGTTTGAATACAAGATCCTTTGGGATACTATTTCTTCTGGGCAAATATGGCGGGGTGTTTTTAAAAACAGAAAGAAAACAGGCCAATTGTACTGGGCTCAGCAATCCATAGCCCCCATGCTGAATTCCGAAAAGTGCGTGACTCATTATGTTGCAATCCAGGAAGATGTCACTGAGGCACTGCTTCAGCGAGAACAAATTTCTCATCAGGCCACCCACGATTCTTTGACAGACCTGATTAATCGCAGTGAATTCGACCGGCGCTTAAAACGCATTATCAACACGGCTAAAATCAATCATTCCGAGCATGTTTTATGCTATCTGGATCTGGACAATTTTAAAATTGTAAACGACACCTGTAATCATTCGGCAGGTGACGAACTGCTGCGTCAAATCAGTTGCCAATTCACAAAACTTATCCGCTACAGAGACTCGATTGCCCGTCTGGGCGGTGATGAGTTTGCTATTTTGATGGAACATTGTTCGCTGCAGCAAGCGCTGGTGACAACGGAACGTATCCACAAGCAAATCGAGCAATTTCAGTTTTATTGGGAAAACAAATGTTTCCGTATCGGTGTCAGCATTGGTTTGGTATTGATCAATTCTGAAAATAGTGCTTTTGATGATCTGTTGGAACGTGCCGATATGGCCTGCTACCTTGCGAAGAAAGGCGGCCGTAACCGGTCACATGTATTTGATGAGCAGGATCAGGCCAATATCCTGCGTCAAAATGAGCTGCCCTGGCCTGAAAAAATCAGGGATGCGTTAAGCCTAAATCGCTTCAAGCTTTACCGGCAAAAGATTATGCCTGTAAATTCGAGAGAGGAAGAGGGTGAGCATTACGAAATATTGATTCGGTTGGAAGACGAGGACGGCAATTTGATCTTGCCCTGTGCTTTTATTCCTGCAGCCGAACGTTATCAACTCGCCGTTGAACTGGACCAATGGGTAATTCGTAACCTGTTCGATTGGTTTCTCCAGCATCCTGAACGGTTGCAGGCGTTAGCGTTATGTTCAATTAATCTTTCCGCTTCCAGCCTGGCAGGCAAAGCAATGTCGGGATTTATTGCCGAGCAATTCAAAAAAACCGGCTTGCCGCCCGATAAGTTTTGTTTTGAAATTACTGAAACCGCCATTATTGCCAATTTGACTTCGGCAACTGAATTTATGATTTCACTTAAAGAACTGGGTTGCTTGTTTTCGCTGGACGATTTTGGTAGCGGCTTTTCATCGTTTTCTTATCTTAAAAATCTACAAGTCGACTTTCTTAAAATGGATGGCATTCATGTCCGAAATATCGAGTCTGATCCGGTCTCATTGGAGATGGTCAAGTCAATTAATGACATTGCCCACTTGATGGGTAAAAAAACCATTGCCAAATTTGTCGAAAATGATGAGGTTTTAAACATACTGATGGGTTTGAAGGTGGATTACGTTCAAGGTTACGGTAGCGATAGACCTTCAGTTCTGCTCTAGTTTTGGTAGACGATGCACATC
>JAGXSU010000115.1 GCA_018333785.1 Methylomicrobium sp.
CCGCGCCGCCATCAATATGACCGGCGGCGATGCCGCCATCAATCTGTCGGCGATGCCGGCGGTGATGTTTACCGAACCGCAAATGGCCACCGTTGGCTTGACTGAACGCGACGCACACCTGAACAATATCGAAACCGACAGCCGACTGTTGCCGTTGGAGAATGTGCCGCGTGCCCTGGCTAATTTTGAAACCCGAGGCTTTGTCAAACTGGTCATTGAAGAAGACAGCCGCCGCCTGATCGGCGCGCAAATACTGGCGCCGGAAGCGGGCGAAATGATCCAGACGGCGGTGCTGGCCATCCATAACCGGATGACGATAGAAGACCTGGCCGGGCAATTGTTCCCGTATTTGACCATGGTGGAAGGCATCAAACTGTGCGCGCAAACTTTTAGCAAAGACGTGAAAGAACTTTCCTGTTGTGCGGGGTAATGATGCATAATTGCCTTACTCATCTGAGCCGGGCATCGTAAGGCGCTTCAAGTTAAATTGGAATACACGTTGATATTAAAAACTACCGGATTATTCGTCATAACCGCGCTCGCCGAAATTGCCGGATGCTTTCTGCCTTACCTATGGTTGCGCAAGGGCGGTTCAGTATGGCTGTTAATTCCAGCCACGGTCAGCTTGGCCCTATTCGTATGGCTATTAACGCTGCATCCCGCCGCCAGCGGCAGGGTTTATGCCGCCTATGGTGGCGTCTATGTAGCTACCGCATTGGTTTGGCTCAGATTCGTGGATGGGGTTAAATTATCATTCACTGACTGGTTGGGAGCCAGTGTCGCACTTCTCGGCATGGTTATCATTGTTTTTGGCTGGCAGAACGCAGGCAAGTGAATTTTATGCAGAAACCTATGACTTTATCTGATTCATTGGCATCGAACCCCCTAAGTTTCTGTTCAAATGCCGCATCTGCTCCAAATTTATCCAACATTCAAGACACCCGTTAACATTATTGCGAGGTATGGTCATGAAAGATCAAATAAAACAAACTGCCGGTTTGTTCGGCGCCGCAGTTGCCGCGGCCTGCTGTCTTGGCGTCACTGTTGTACTCAGCGCCGTGGCTGCCGTCGGGCTTGGTTTTCTGATAAACGACGCCTTTTTGTTGCCGATGTTTATAGGATTCGCCGCTTTAAATTTATGGACGCTTTATCGTTCCGCCAGGAAACATGAAGCGCTATCGGAGGAAGCGATGCTCGCGTTCTGGACCGGCGGCATCGGCGCATTGGTCAGTACTCTCGGTTTAGGGCTTACCGTTACGGGGATATTGCCGGTCGCCGTGATATTGGTCTACATAGGGCTTGCGCTTTTTGTCGTCGCCAATGTCTGGGATTTCATGATCGGACGCAACAGTCCTGCCTGTGCGGACGGCGAATGCAAGACGGAAGACCGGTAACAAACGATGGAAACCCCCATTTGTCCGGCTTGCGGATGCTCATTAGTCAGATTAGGTATCACTAAGCAAAAAGCCGTTCAACATTACTATGCAGGGAAGGGATATTGGTTCTGTTGTAAAGGGTGTCTGGAGTTATTCATAACCAACCCCGAATTATGTCTGGCCGAAACAACCGGTTTGACGGTGTGTCCGGTTTGTTTAGCGGAAAAACCGGTTAATGCCACCGTGACAATGGATTTTAATGGAAAACCGGTTGTATTTTGTCGCTGCCCTCATTGCCTGGAGGTATTCAATAAAGATCCGCACTATTTCATTGCGCGTTTAGCGTGGCAAACAAATTATGCCGGTGTTTTTGGTGAAAATATGGGCTGTTGCAGTAAATGAATTGAAAACAAAGAAAGGCGGATCATGGCCAATGCATCGGATTTAACCTGTACGAGTTGCGGACACAGGATCGGTAGGCAACTGCATATCGCCAGCGGCGGCCGATGCCGCTGCGAGAATTGTTTTCTGGACGGACGCAAGGCGGCTTCTTGGACGGACGACGTGTATTCGGCATTCGCCGAGGCTTTGGTAGAGGCGCTCGATCTTCGCGAACATGAAACCGGCCTGCATTCCAAACGGGTCGCCTGTCATACTCTGGTGCTGGCGCGGCGTTTCATTTCCGATCCTGAGCAGTTGCGGCAATGCTATTGGGGCGCGCTTTTGCACGACATCGGTAAAATCGGCATCGCGGATGCCATTTTGCTAAAAGAAGGCTCGCTCGACGAAAACGAATGGGCGGAAATGCGCACCCACCCTGAAAAAGGACACGCCATCGTAGTCCGTTTGCCGTTCATGCAGGAAGCCGCAGAGATTATTCTCAACCACGAGGAACGTTATGATGGTAGCGGTTATCCGGGAGGCTTGGCCGGAGAAACGATTCCCCTCGGTGCTCGCTTGTTCGCCGTCATCGACACGTTGGACGCCATAACTTCCAATCGTCCTTACCGAAAAGGGAGCGATTACGATACAGCGAAGCGGGAAATTCTCAAGCGGTCGGGAACTCAGTTCGACCCTTCGGCGGTAGAGGCTTTTATTGCCGAAGAAGCGGCGCTACGGGAAATGGTGGCGCTCAAGTGCGAGTTACCTGCGGGATCGATATTATGATGACGAATGCGAGAAAGAAAGCCGGTAACAAAAAGCCGTTGATGCACTATGAAATACGTCCTTGTATTTCACCCTTCGGGCCAGCTGTTGGCTGTTCAAATTCGCTCCAGGCGAATTTGTCGGCGATCCATCCGGGAAATAATGGTTTTTAACAATTGAAAGGCGGAGCAATGAAAACAAATTTAAAAATAGGCCACTTATACGAGTGCGATAGCAAATCTTGCGATACCTCTATAACGCAGCAATATTCCGATCAATCCCTTTCACCGGGAAGGCGTTTAACCGGTTGGTGTTTTGCGTCTTTAGCACTGCTTGCCTGTCCCTGCCATATTGCTTTTTGGATCATGCTATTTTCCGGGACAGTATTGGGTAGTTTCCTTTCAGCAGATACGGTAACCGCCGTCATGGTTTTTTCGGTGATATTCCTGATGTCGTTAACGGCGGCGCTGTTGGCGTTTAATAAAATCAAACTGTAGAGGCGCGTGCTTCGCCTCTCTACTGCTTTATCCTTACACGGTTTTAAGTCCAAGTGACCCGAAAGTTCACCAATATTCCAACCAATATGGTAATGGGGTTCCTCGGCGCCGGTAAAACCACGGCCATTCTTAATCTGCTTAAACAAAAACCGGCCGACGAAAAATGGGCGGTATTGGTCAATGAATTCGGGCAAATTGGCATTGACGGCGCCATCTTCGCGGCTTCGGGCGCGATAGTCAGGGAAGTAGCCGGGGGCTGTCTGTGTTGTGCGGTGGGACTACCTTTTCAGGTTGCCGTTAACCGCTTGTTAACGGAAGTCAAACCAGACCGTTTGCTCATTGAACCGACAGGCTTGGGCCACCCAAAGCGGGTACTGGACATGCTCGCCGGCGGGTATTTTCGGACCGTGCTGGACGTGCGAGCCAGTATTTGCCTGGTTGATCCGAGAAAATTAAGCGATAGCCGCTACACGTCGCATGAAAACTTTGTCGATCAAATCGCCTTATCCGATGTGCTGACCGCCAATAAAATGGATTTAGCCGACCAAGCAGCGGCTGAGTTGTTCGAGCGTTGGGCCGATGGCAGCCGTCCCCGTAAAGCGGTTGTCGCTCAAACCGTTCAAGGGCAACTGGATGTTGCCTGGCTGGATATAACCAGAAACCCGGCAAGGCAGGCCTCTTTTCCCGATGCCCATCAAGCTGAATCGATCCAAATTGATGCAGACAATAGACGAATGAATTCGCCCCTACAAAATGCAGCAGACGGTTACCAGAGTTATGGCACTGTATTTCCGGAACACAGTTGCTTCGATTATGTACGCATAACACGGTTATTAAACCAACTGAAGGCGGAAAGAATAAAAGCCGTTTTCGCGACCGATAAAGGCTGGTTTATTTTTAATGTAGCAGACGGGGTAATGACTATCGTTCCGTGCAATCCTTCAGCAAACAGCCGGATTGAAATAGTGGCTGCACAAAATAATTGGCAGGATATTCCGTCAATATTAAATCAATGTGTTGTAGACAGATGTTCGGACACGGATTAAAACTCTTTTTTCTATCGGGAAGCAGCTTGGCGGTTGACTGGTTTGAGGCTATTATCGCTAAGCGGGCCTTAATGCTTTGAGACACGGCTCTTTGCGTTTTCAGGGTTTTTCATAAATAGCGATAGTAAGTTAAACCGAGGTTTGGATTCTTTTGCACCCTAATTATCTCGCATCCATTTCTCTATTCGGTTGTTGCCGAAGTCGGCAATGAATACCATGCCGTCAGTTGTCACCGCCACCGCGATCGCATGATTGAACTGACCGGGACCTTGGCCCTTGGTGCCGAAGCTCGTCAGGAATTCCCTATCGGCGCTAAATTTCTGAATTCGATGGTTATAGAAGTCAGCGACGAATACGTTGCTTGACTGGTCAACGGTTACTCCCGTTACCGTCGCGAACCAGCCGTTGAATGGACCGAAGATGTTCATCGCGAACGGTCCGCCCCATTTGCGCTGGAAAGCGCCATCCGAATCGAATGCCTGAATACGGTCGTTATAGCCGTCCGCCACATAAAGCCTGCCGTCGGGAGCGAGGGCGACGTCGGTGGGATAATTGAACTGTCCCGCCCGGATGCCGATCTTACCCGTTGTGCCCCACTGCCGCACGAAACTGCCGTCGGCTTTGAGCTGTTGAATGCGCTGATTGTAGAAATCAGCGACGAACAGATCGCCGTTGGGCGCCACGGCGACGCCCCCGGGCGCGTTGAACTCGCCGGGGCCGCCACCTGTCTTGCCGATGATCCGCTTCGGCGTGCCGTCCAGCCCGAACACTTGCACCCGGTCGTTGAAATACTCGGCAACATAAAGCTCGTTGCCGTAGATAGTGAGATTCATCGGCCGTCCCAGCTTGCCTAACTCATTCCCCGGCATGCCGAATTGGCGTTTGAAGCGTCCGTCCAAGTCGAACACCTGTATCCGTCCGTTCCTGGAGTCAGAGACGAACACTTCGCCGTCCGCAACAAAAATGCCGGTCGGATCATTAAACTGCCCCGGACCGCTGCCTTTTTTGCCCCACGCGGACACAAATTGATAAGGCGGTTCCTGCGCCGAAGGCACGAACGCAAGCCAGCCGCCCGCAATGAGGAGTGCAAGAACGATGACAAGGTAGCGGAATATCTTCAGAACGGTCGTCGGCTTCATGCCCGGCTATCTCTCAGAAGTTGATGCGGAAACCCGCGTTGAAAATGTAATCATTCTTGAGCGCCGTGCCGTGGAGGTTCTGGGCAACGGGCACCTGCACGCCGGCCTCGACGATCCATTTTTTGGTCACATATTGGAGTCCGGGCGACAGAAACAGCGTGGTGCCTCCCGAATTCGGGTCCGTCGTGCCACTGCCCCGGTTTTTGTCGGCATGGACGAGATTGGCTTCCAGAACGCCATAGAGGAAAGCCGGAACGCCGCTGCCGAGTTTGCGTGGCCACAGCCGATACTGGAGCGAGGCGTCGGCTTTAAAAACATCGCCGAATTCGAAGCCGTTGGCTTTGCGGTTGGCTTTGTAGCTCAGTTGGCTGTCGATCTGAAAGTTAAGAGTTTGGTAGGTGAGGACGGCGCCGCCGAGCACGTCCCACGAGCCGGAGCCGGGTTGCACCGGCGGCGGAAGACGGCCCAAAGCGTCCCGCGCGTCGTCCTTGCCGGTCGGCGCTTCCACGCCCAGGAACGGCGCGATGCGAAAGGTGCGCCCCGGAGCGTTGTTTTCGTATACGGTGTAGCGGCCAAATACCGTGAGATCGCCGAACCCCTGCTTGCCGCGGTTAATGCTCTGCCCGCCCATTTTCAGGTCGAGGTCCTTGTCAAAATAGGGCAGCACGCCGAATAATGCGAGGTCTCGGGTCAACCCGTAGCCCAGTACGGATACTCCCCCCACAGCCTCCAAGTCGCGGTTGGCGGGCGTAGGATCGTCGGCGTTTTTGCTGAAGACGAATTGCTCGCGCAGGACCCAGCCGCCCTCGTAGACCGGGAGTGCGGTATTAAAGGTGATGGGAGCGCTCCACGCGACGCCGACCGTGTTCAATGCGGCAAGAACGATGAGGAGGGGTACGACTCTCTTGATGATGTGGCCCCTATGGGGTATGCGTAGCCGGCATCGGCTCAAACCCGCGTAGAGTAAAACCGGCATCTTTGACGGCTTGTTTCGCAGTAGCTTCATCGAGAGTTGCCCCTTCAGCCATTGTGACGGTCACGATGCCGGTGGCGATATCCACCTCAATCCGCTGAACGCCTTTGATGGCGTTTAATTTTTTCTCGACGCCATAGGCGCAGAACGGGCATGCAAGCCCGTCCACGCGAAGTTTGTAGGCCTGTTGCGCGGGAAGCGCACTCACTGACATCAGCACCAGACCCAGGACAAGAGTCGTTCGTTGCCAAAAACTTTTCATGATAGAAACCTTCGTGCGGTTGTAGATGCCTGAATGGTAAACCTTGGAGCTGTCTCCAAGAGCAAGAGTTTTTTTTGCCGTAACCTGCCGGCCGTGCGTCGATGGCGTCTGTTCATCGTCCTACCTGTGCCCGCCCGGCCAGATAATCATCGGCATTACACGCCATCCATGTGATTAAACGTTACGGTTTATTCGAATGGCTCGCGATGTGGGTGTTCATGGGGAGGGTGGGCAAAAAAACGCCTGCCCACTCTATTTGACTGCATACGGTTCAAGGTTGTCCTATCCCCATGGCTCGTAAAGTAGCTTCATCCAGCCCGCGCCCGACGCAACATTCGGCAAGCTTGCCGTCGATTGCGAGGGCTGGCACCGATTGAACGCCCAAGCTTTTGGCGCGATCAGCTACAGCCGAATCCTTCATGTCCAACACGGTAATTTCACACGATGGGCAGGCGATTTGCCTGACCAGTTCTACAGTCTCGTCGCACAAGGGACAGTCCGCACTAAAGATTTCAATCTTACGTTTTGTATTCATGGTCTTTACTCTTTCTAAGGTTTTTTGTGCTCGCTGATGGATAGCGGTCCGTTCGGAGCACAAACAGGACACGAACCGCTTAATGATTTCGGCGCGGAAAACAACTTCATACACCGGGTTCGCTGACTCATCTTGTTTTCCTCATCCTAACTTCTTCGTTTCCATGGCTTCTAATATGGGACATTCACTGGTAGGTCCGCTGCCAGGACACGCGGTGACCAATTTGACCAGCGCCTGCTTCATTCTTTGCAGGCTATCGATCTTATGCTCGATGTCGAGAATCTTTTTCTCGGCCTGGCTCCTCACATCGCCGCAGTTTGTTTCAGGACTAAACTTGAGGGAAAGCAGCTCTTTGATTTCCATCAAAGAAAACCCAAGCGATTTGGCCTCCCTAATGAAACTCAAACGAGAAATAACGTCCGGCCGATAGTTCCGGTAGCCGGATTCTGTCCGGGGCGGTTTTTCGATTAACCCTTCCCGCTCATAAAACCGTATGGTTTCAATGCTGGTTCCGGAATTGCGCGCAATTTGCCCGATAGTCATGATATTCATAGCCTTAACCCCACTGTTTGAAATCATAAACCCTGCACCCTACTCCAGAGTCAATAGGGCAAGGAGAAATTCTTGTTGCCTGGCTGGAATTAATTACCACTTTGTTAACTTTCCGCTTGACTCTGGTCTAGGGTACGGCATTTATGATCTCAACCGAGCTTTGAATTTTTTCATAGTGACCAGTCGATTGTTTTTCCTTTTCAGGAAAAACAATCGACCCTTTTTATTCGGCAACAAATACGTTTATATCTCACTGTAGATTCTGACTGAGCGATGAATTAAGCCATTCATATTGATTCATTCAACAGGGGTTAAATTTTAATCAGCGACTGTTTGTTGTTCATAACCTATTTTAGGGTGAATAAAATGACAGATTTTATGTTTTTCGTTTTTACTAAAATTTTACGCATTGACCTGAAAGACCCGCAAGACATACCGTGGGGTACGCAATTATTCTTCTATCCGGTTATTGGCTTTCTCATTGCCTTTGTCGTACTTAAGTTCATGGGCTTTCGTTTTAATCTTTTTGAAGAAGATTTTGGGCTTTTGGATGAAGGAGAAAAAGAAGAAAAACGAAGGCAACTGGAAGAAAAAAGAAAACTAATGGAATCTTCATCCGACGAAAAATAGGCGCTGTTGCCCAGTACCACAAAAAACGCAGCCTTTTTTAACATTCTGCTTGACTCTGTTCTGAGGTACGGCATTTATTATTCCAATCGTGCTTTGATTGGATGCCGATTAGCTTGCTTCCTAAACATGCACATTTATGTCTTTTTTTTGGTATTACCCAGGAGATTCACAATGAACAAAATTGTTATCACTTCATTCCCATTATTTCTTGCTGTTTTATTTTCCAGTCCCGTTATGAGCGAGGATGCAACATTTCGTCGATCAAATTTCAGCAATGAATTCAATATTAAAACGCCTGAAGGCATCAACGCCAGAGGATCGGCATCAGTCATATCGACGCAATCAAAACACAAGGTAAAAATTAACGTTAATGGCTTAAAACCGGGTGAAACTTACGTAATCCTCAATCATTGGTTTGAACCGATCCCTGATCGTGGCGTTCCTGATTCACAAGGTGCTGCGGTTGACCCGTCATGTAACGGCCATTTTCAATTTCTGGGCACGCCCGTTACCGCGGATAAAAAGGGAGAAATCAAGGTCAACGTAAAAGTCGGTCAACTGGCTCCGCATATCTGGGTAGCAAATCTTGCAAAATTCCAGGAAGTTACCAACGGCGGCACACAAGCTCCAGCTAACGCAGATGCATTCGCAACAGGAGGGCTTCTCATCCCTTACGCGGATATTGTCTCCCATGAAGCTGATTTTAGTGATACCGCTCCGTTAACGGACTGTGGCTCGTAATCAATTTGATGTGCTTACTGCATATTACAGGGGAAGGATGGCGCCGTATGATAAATGGTTGGCTTAAAATTGCCTTGCAAAAAAATATTCTAATGCGTGCGATCAAGGTCGCGCTGGTGGTTGGTTCAATTCTGATGTTAATCAATCATGGCGATGTAATACTCAGCAATGGATTATCGATAAAGGAGTTCATCAAAATTACTCTGACCTATTTCGTACCTTATTGCGTTTCAACCTATTCCAGCACCGAAGCGGTTTGTGCTGCTGAAAACCAGCCCAGTATTAATCAATTAATGTGGGAGTTTCTTAAAAGGAAAGGACTTGAAGGTACTCATTATTCGATTGGTATTATTAATTCATTAATCATTCGATTACAACAATAAACAATGCTTCCCGGTTAAATACCATGAAAGCGCCTTTTGCATTTATAAGCAACGGCCAAAAACGGCAGTTCTCCCGTTATTCGGCTTCCGTAATTAAGCCGGACAACTATGCATCGGCAAAAACCTTTCCGTATTTCACGCCGTGGCTTTTTGTATTCACTCTCATCTGGCTTGCCGTTTACAGGGTTGTATTTCCGGACCCCATCGGACTTGCCGCCAGCCATTGGCCGCTGATCGTCGTCGGTGTGCTCGGCGCATTCATCGGAAACGCTACCGCGATTGGGGGCGGCATTGTTTTTATCCCCGTGCTGATGTTCGCTTACCAAGTGGATCCCGTCAGCGCCTTGAAACTCGCGTTCGTCACGCAAGCCGTCGGCATGAGCAGCGGCGCATCCGGTTGGCTACGGCGCGGCGAAGTGCCGTTACCGCTTTTGCAATGGACCGTGCCTGCGCTTATTACCGGGACGATGATTTCCACATTCTTAATCCACCCGCAGCCGCTGTTGGTTAAAGGGTTGTTTGGTCCCATTGCGTTTCTGGCCGGCTTGCTAACGCTCATCACGCTGGATCGAAAAGGCGGATTGACGGAACTTCCCGCAAAAGCCCGTATTCCGATCGTCCTGGTTTCTTTTATAGGCGGCATGATTACCGGCTGGGTTGCGATCGGCGAAGGCGAGATCATCGCCGCCTTTTGCATGCTCGCTTACGGCCTTAACGCTAACCGGGCAATCGGGCTGGGCGTAGTATTGCTGTCCATAAATTCCCTGTTACTGGCTTCTATTCATGCCTTCTATTACGGCGGCGTACCCTGGGATATGGCGACATTCACGATGCTCGGCGTACTCTGGGGCGGACGGCTGGGGCCATTTCTTGCGCAATGGATTTCCCCGCGCGCCACAAAAAAGATTTTCGCCTTTATCGCGTTGCTCGATGGTTTGATGATTACTTTGCAAGCGAGTTATGTGATGTTTTTTCAGTAAAGGCCGAAACATTGTTTGGAAATTTAATTTAAAAACCAGAGTAGGATTTTCCCGTTTCATGAATTGACATCCATGTTGCCAGACTATTTAGAGAAATCCTTCCCAGGATGCAGCAGCCTCAATCCGTTGGCAACCACCAACAAAGAAGCTCCCATATCGGCGGCAATGGCTTCCCACAACGTCGCCAGGCCTGCAAAAGCCAACACTGCAAACGCGGCTTTGATCGTAAGTGCGAAAACAATATTCTGCCGGATAATCGCCAGCGTTCTTTTGGAATGGGCGATTAGCCAAGGGAGCTTGGAGAGGTCGTCGCCCATCAGTGCAATATCGGCTATTTCTATCGCCGCATCCGAACCCAACACCCCCATCGCAATGCCCAGATTGGCCCGACCCAGCGCCGGGGCATCATTGACGCCGTCGCCGATCATCGCCACCTGTCGGTATTTCCCGACCATTTGGCCGACGATTTCAACTTTATCGGCCGGCAGCAATTCGGCATGCACTTCATCGATACCGATTTGAGCCGCGATGTTGTTGGCCGTCACCCGATTATCGCCGGTCAACATGGCCAGATGTTCGATCCCTGTTTGTCTCAGGGATTGCAAAATCGATTCGATTTGGTCGCGAGGTTGATCGGCGACGGCAATCAAGCCGCAAATGTGCCGCTCGCTGCCAATGGCAATCACGGTTTGCCCGGACTGTTCAAGGGCAATCGCTTTTGCGCTGATTTCCGGAATCTCCTGGCTACGTTCCAATAGATAACGACGCGAGCCCAGCCAGTAATCGGTGCCATTAAATAGCCCGGTTATCCCTTTGCCGGGCAGAACCGTCACATTGTCCGCGCTGGCGACACTGACGCCCTGGTTTTCCGTGTATTGCAGAATGGCTTTCGCCAGTGGATGATTGCTGCGTGCTTCCA
>JAGXSU010000116.1 GCA_018333785.1 Methylomicrobium sp.
CAAATCCGCCTTTAGGCGGTTCATGAACAAGCCCCTTTGAGGGGCTAACAGATATAAGCCCCCGGCTTTGCCGGGGGTGATTTAACTTATCAACGAGAATATCGATGAATCTGAAACAACTGAAAGCCCGCGTTTCTTATCAGACAATCTTGCTGGCTGCTTATGCGTTGATTGCCAGCGCCTTGCTAGGTGTTGCCGATCTCAATACCCGCGATGTCATCAAACTGCGGCAGGAAGAAGATTTAAAAGCCTCATTGGTTCAAGTTGTTCCGGCCCAGCTTTTCGATAATGATTTGGTTAAAGATGCGGTGACTGTTTCCGCAGATAGCGATTTAGGTACAGCAGAAACTCTGGTTTTTTTGGCGCGAAAACAGGGTGAAATCACGGCGGCAGCATTTCAGTTAACCGCACCTGACGGTTATTCCGGTAATATCAAAATGATCATGGGCTTGAACCGAAACGGCGAAGTCTTGGGTGTGCGCATCATTGCCCATGCTGAAACACCGGGTCTGGGCGATAAAATTGAAGTCAGTAAATCCGATTGGATTTTGAATTTTAACGGGCGATCCATTCATAATCTGACCGTCAAGGAATGGGCGGTCAAAAAAGACGGGGGCATTTTTGACCAATTCAGCGGCGCGACGATTACGCCGCGTGCGGTTGTCAACACGATTTACAAAGGTTTGTTGTTTTTTGATAAACATAAATCCGAATTATTCAATTGATGAACCGGCGAACTGCCTTATTTTTATCGCTAATCTTACTTAACCGGAGTCAGCATGTTGCTATCGGAGCCTTATAAAAAACTCGCCAATGATGGGCTTTGGGGAAACAATATCGTACTTGGCCAGAATTTGGCGCTTTGTCCGCTGCTTGCTGTAACAGGAACGGCAACCAACGGCTTGGGTATGGGCCTGGCGACTTTAGTTGTTCTGGTCATGTCAAACGGCATTATTTCGTTAAACCGGCATCTGGTTCCTGCTGAAGTTCGAATCCCTGTTTTCGTTTTGCTAATAGCCAGTTTGGTAACGTTGGTCGATTTGTGCATGAATGCCTGGATGCATGAAATGCATAAAGTATTAGGTTTGTTTATTGCGTTAATCGTTACGAATTGCGCCATATTAGGTCGAGCCGAGTCGTTTGCATCAAAAAATTCCTTGGCCTTGTCTTTGTGGGACGGCTTAGTGATGGGGGGCGGTTTTACCTTTGTTCTTGTGGTGCTTGGTGCGGCGCGTGAAATCGTATCTTCCGGTACCTTATTTGCCAATGCATCGTTGTTATTGGGTGATTCGTTTTCATTTCTGGAACTGACCCTTATTCCAAATTACAAAGGATTTTTGCTGACGGCTTTACCGCCGGGCGGATTTATTATGCTGGCGTTTATCATCGTTGCCAAGCGATTAGTTGATAACAAATGGGCTGCAAAACTATCCCGGGTAAACGTTAACTCTGCTATTCCGGGACTGTAGGAGACAATCATGAATGTGGGTGTATGTTATGCTGAAGCCGATCGTCAGCTTTGGTTACGATTGGAGGTGCCGGATGGCAGCACAATCGAACAGGCAATTCAGTTATCGGGTGTTTTAAAACAATATCCCGATATCAATCTGGATAACCAAAAAGTGGGTATATTTGGGAAAATCGTTAAGCTGGATACCGTTGTCATGGACGGGGATCGCGTGGAAATATACCGTCAGATAACCGCCGACCCTAAACTGGTCAAGCGTCGAAGGCTTTAACTTCGATACGGGGGAACTATGTATATCTGTGTGTGTAAGGCGGTAACGGATAGGCAGTTGGAGGCAGCCATCGATAGCGGTTTATGTTCGCGTAAACAATTGTTCCAATGTTTCGGTGTCGGTGGCGATTGCGGTAAATGCAATGCTGAGGTTGGCGAAATTTTGGACAGGAAAAGAAACTGCCGGTTAATCAACGCGGCCAATGAAATTTTAGTTACGTGCACTATCTAAGGAGTGACGCTATGCAAGGTGATAAAAAAGTTATCGATTTTCTAAATAAAGCGCTGGAAAATGAATTGACGGCCATCAATCAGTATTTCCTGCATGCCCGCATGTATAAAAGTTGGGGTTTTCAAAAACTCAATGAAAAGGAATATCACGAGTCCATTGATGAAATGAAACATGCCGACAAGCTTATCGAGCGTATTTTATTTTTAGAGGGTTTGCCGAACCTGCAAAATCTTGGCAAGTTAATGATCGGCGAAAATCCACTCGAAATGCTTAAGTGCGACCTCAAACTTGAACACATTGCCTTGCCATTGTTAAAGGACGCCATCGCCTATTGCGAAACGGTTAATGATTATATAACACGCGAACTGTTCGAACACATTCTGGAAAGCGAGGAAGAACATGTCGATTGGCTGGAAACACAGCTAGAGTTGATTGAGAAAATCGGCTTGCAAAATTATTTGCAGTCACAAGTGTAAATTCAGTCATTCCCAGTTTGAACTTAAAATGTGGTTTTGAGGGTTGGCGTAAGCCTTGGGGGAACAACTTACACCCATCCATGGGGGCATCCTTGTTACTGAAATCCTCGCAAAGCTTACGCCTCGCCCGCTTAATCATCAAACTGGGAATGACACAAATAATCATGTCAGTGCAGCTTTCGCCTCAGTTGCTTGATTTTGATTTGGCTGTTGGTAAATCTTAATTTATTGGAAAGGAACATAACTTGCCGTTTGATTGCTTGAGTTTCAGCATTCAACTCCTCGGCTATTTGCTCAATCGTAAGACCCATCATGACTAACTGGGTAATTGTATTTTCGTATGCAGTTAACAGAGTGGCCTCATCAAAAGCCTGTTGAGACAGGTTCCATTTGTCAGTGGTGTGAACCGTCTGAGTATCTGCTTTTGACGCATTAATTCTTATGGCTTTAAACCGCTCCGGTAACCAGCGTTCACCTTCAATCACGGAACGAATCGCGCGAGTTACCGTGCATGCATTGTCCTTGGCACTCAGAATTCCGGAAATTTCAAGTTTAGCGATTGCTTCCGAAAAATTATGGCAGTCGTCATTGACGATTAAAATGATATCAACAGGAGAATCGGCCATTCGAATCGCGTTTAACCAGAGCTCCAAACTTGATTCCAAGCCTTGCATGTCCAATAAAATTAAATTTGGACGAGCATGGTTAAGCATCATAGGCATTAACTCGGGTGTATCAAAACGAAGCGATGAGGCGCTGATGAAAGTATCCCAACTGAGCTGGGTCAGCCAGTTTTGATATAGGACCGGATGCAGAGATACCAGGACGAGGCTGAATAAGTCATTGACTGATTTGAAGCTGAATTGAGGAGAAATAGAAACAAGAGGCAGGCCTGAGCTTGTCTCAGGAACACCTGCAAGTTGCGGGGTTTCATCGTTAGAAGTTTCTTGGAAAATAGGAGGCCAGCGCCTATCACTTTTTCTTCTTTCGGTGCAATAGCCAGTCATATCAGGATTTAATTTATTAACCAGTATCGAGCGGAGTTGACCTTCCAGATTTTCAAACACAGCATCATCAGTCCAAAATTGTTCCAGCATGACCTTTTCGCTGCTTTGAGGTTTTTCATCTTTCACCATGATGACGGGTGTACTTTGCAGATAATCGTCGATTTTTAATCGATTTTTGATCGTCTCACATTCTTTATCGCAGCATATGACAATCACATCCGGATGTTTACCATTGAAGCAGTCAGATTCGGGCAGACCCTTGCAAATAAAAGATTGATAGCCTTTGTTCTTCAATCTTAAAGTGAGTTGTTCAGCTGGGGAATGATCTTCCGAAACAACCATTATTTGAAATAAACGCTGTGATTCCTCGGTAAATAAAGGACTTTTTCTTCGGTCGCCATCTGAAGTGCGTCGTTCCGTAAAATTGTTTTTCATCTGATTTTGGACTCTGTTAAGACTTTTCTTGGAATTAACCGATTTAATTAACGCCTTGGTTCAGCTCTTTTTACGATAAACATAAATTACACCATTCAAGACGAGAATAATACCTGAACAAAGGTAGTAGACATCAATAGATTAGTGTATTTGAAAAGTCTTGCTTTTAAATTGAAATGAAATAAATTCAAAACCATCTCATTGATTACTGCAAGTTTGCAAAACTTGGAAATTCAAGTAAATTGGCTTTTTTAAAACACTGGATAGGGTAGACGTGAATAATTTTTTGTCATTTCAAATTCATGGTGGCGGAGACCACGGTGATGGATTTTCAACCTATGTAGCCGAACTACTGGCTTTTTTTGAAGGTTTGGCCGGCAAAGAGCCTTCGGATATCTTGGCAACTATTTTTCCTGGATTGACCCAATTAGAAAATATTCATCCGATTCTGGTGCATTTTCCGATTGCGTTTATAACAGGATTTTTTTTATTAGATTGCCTGGGTGGGCTGTTCAAAAAGTCACATTGGCGGGATGTCGCTAGCGGACTGCTTTATTTGGGTGCGCTAACAGCTGGATTTACTGTGGCAGCAGGCCTTCAAGCGGCTGAATCAGTTGCTCATGGGGATGCTGTTCATGAAATCATGGAGAATCATGAGCATATTGGAATTGCCATTTTAGTACTTTCACTTTTTTTAAGTCTATGGCGCTTTGTCGGTCGATTATCAACGGGTGAAAATCCAAAAGGGGCTGCGAATGGTCTGTTCATGACGTTTTCGGCCATCCTTGTCGTTTTAGTCATGTTTGGGGCAGATCTAGGCGGGTTAATGGTTTATCAGCATGCTGTTGCTGTTCGCAAGAATCCTTCTGCTGCTGTCCAAGTAGAGCCTCATGATCATGAGCACGGTCATTCTCATGCAGTGGAAAGTGGGCACAGCCATCAACATTCGCATAGCCACGATGATTAAACCCTTCGGCTAACAAAAATGAACTGTTTTCGTTTAAAACAATCGTTTTAGTCTTGTGGATTGATAGGGCAGGAAGATTGAGGTGAAGCAGCTGAATTCAAGTGCGAATTTAGAGAAATCCGGTTTTTGGACAGCTCTGTGTTTTGTCATTGAAACAGGCGATTAAGCCTTCGCTTAAAAGAGGACTGTATGCTATGCTACGCCCCCTTAACATTGGGGCCGACGGCCTGTTACAGATATGCGTACTCGCGTTAAAATTTGTGGTTTTACCTGTGCGGAAGATGCAAGAACCGCAGCCTTTTTAGGTGTTGATGCTATCGGTTTGGTATTTTATCCGCCCAGTTCGCGTCATGTGGATATCGAGGTTGCAAAAAGAATTGTTGCAGGATTACCCGCTTTTGTTTCGGTGGTCGGCTTGTTTGTTGATGCCGATGAAGCTTCTATCAGGGAAGTATTGAAGCATGTTGCAATCGATTGTATACAGTTTCATGGTGATGAAACGCCGGAGGCTTGCCGGTTATACGCAAAGCCATATATTAAGGCCGTGAGAATGCGCAATGACTCATGCCTTGAACAAATGAGCAAAGAATATTTTGATGCGTCCGGATTGCTTCTGGATGCCTATGAACCTGGTGCTAAAGGTGGAACAGGTAACTGCTTTGACTGGAATTTGATTCCTGAACAATGCGCTTTGCCTTTAATTCTGGCCGGAGGATTGGATGTCAGTAATGCAAGACAGGCAATTCAGCAGGTAAGACCTTATGCTCTGGATGTCAGTAGCGGTGTTGAACTAAAAAAAGGTATAAAAGATACCGCTAAGATGGCGGCATTTTTAAGCGAGATTAATGAGGCTGATAGATTATTACGATGACCGAAAAATATAACATGCCGGATGAACGCGGACATTTCGGACCTTACGGCGGAATGTTTGTAGCTGAAACGTTGATGGAGCCTATCCAGGAATTGAATACGGCCTATCAACACTATATCAAGGACCCCGAGTTTTTAGCGGAACTTGACGATGACCTGCGCCATTATGTGGGGCGTCCTTCTCCGCTATACCATGCCGAACGATGGAGCAGGGAACTTGGCGGGGCTCAAATCTACTTGAAGCGCGAAGACTTAAATCACACCGGTGCTCATAAAGTAAACAACACCATCGGTCAGGCGCTATTGGCAAAACGAATGGGTAAAACCAGAATCATTGCTGAAACAGGGGCCGGACAGCATGGTGTTGCAACGGCTACCGTTGCCGCAAGATTGGGGCTCGAATGTGTGGTTTACATGGGTTCGGTTGATGTGGCCCGGCAATCGTTAAATGTCTACCGCATGAAACTGTTGGGCGCTACTGTCGTGCCGGTTGAATCTGGTTCAAAGACGCTGAAAGACGCATTGAACGAAGCCTTGCGAGATTGGGTAACCAACGTCGATAATACCTTTTATATTATTGGAACGGTGGCAGGACCTCACCCTTATCCAGCCATGGTGCGCGATTTTCAGTCGATTATTGGCCGCGAATCGAAAGAACAGTGCCTGGAAATGACAGGCAGGCTGCCGGATGCGTTGGTGGCTTGTGTCGGCGGTGGATCCAATGCGATCGGTTTGTTTTATCCGTTTATCGATGACCGTTCAGTTAAAATGTACGGTGTTGAAGCGGCCGGTGATGGTGTAGAAACAGGCCGTCATTCAGCCCCGTTATGTGCAGGCCGTCCCGGTGTTTTGCATGGTAACAGAACCTATCTGATAGAAGACGACGACGGTGAAATTATCGAAACCCATTCAATTTCAGCCGGCCTCGATTACCCTGGGGTGGGACCGGAACACGCCTGGCTGAAAGATACCGGTCGTGCTCAATACGTCAACATTACTGACGAAGAGGCTTTGGTTGGTTTCCATACATTAACTGAGCTGGAAGGTATTATTCCTGCTTTGGAAACAAGCCATGCAATTGCTTATGCAGCAAAACTTGCTCCGACTATGGATAAAGATCAGACCATCATTATCAACGTGTCAGGACGGGGTGATAAAGACATACTCACGTTGGCTCAACGCGAGGGGATAGAATTGTGAGTCGTTTAACTGCTAAATTTGAAGAGCTGGCTAAAACTGGGCGCAAAGCCTTGATACCGTTTATAACCGCTGGAGACCCGGAACCCGGTTTTACGGTACCCATGATGCATGACATGGTTGAAGCCGGCGCCGATATCATTGAATTGGGTGTACCTTTTTCAGATCCCATGGCGGACGGTCCGGTCATTCAAAAAGCGAGTGAACGGGCATTGGCTCATCATATGAGCCTGCGAAAGGTATTAATGCTGGTTGCCGAATTCAGAAGAAAGGATGAGCAGACACCTGTGGTACTGATGGGCTATTTAAATCCCATTGAAGCGATGGGTTATGAAGATTTTGCCAATGCTGCCCAACGTGTCGGGGTGGATGGTGTTTTAACTGTCGATTTACCGCCGGAAGAGGCTGTCGATTGTGTCAGTCTGCTGAAAGACCGGGATATTGATCCGATCTTTTTATTGGCGCCCAACAGCTCTGAAGAACGTATCAGGTTGATGAGTGAGGCGGGAAGCGGATATCTTTATTATGTTTCTTTAAAAGGCGTTACTGGCGCCGGGCATCTTGATACAGCAAATGTCAAGGAAAAACTGGACGTGATCCGTGCAAATACCGGATTGCCGGTTGGCATAGGCTTTGGCGTCAAAGATGCGCAAACGGCTAAAACAGTCTCTAATATTGGTGATGGTGTGGTGGTCGGAAGTGCGCTGATCAGTAAGATTGAAGCTCATTTGGATGATCCTGCCCAGGCAAAAGCGGAAATCGTTGAATTACTAAAGTCAATGCGCGAAGCGATGGACAGCTAAGCTTTAAGCTATATCTATACCCGGAGTTCGACAAAATGAGTTGGTTTGAAAAATTAGTACCTTCAACGATAAGAACAGAAGGTTCGAGCAAAAAAAAGGGCACTGTACCAGAAGGTCTTTGGACCAAGTGCCCCAGCTGCAGCGCGATTCTTTACAACACGGAACTGGAAAGAAACGCCAGTGTTTGCCCAAAATGCGAACACCATATGCGTATTTCGGCAAGAACCCGGCTTGAATTGTTTCTCGATAAGAATGATCAGGAAGAAATAGGTGCAGGTATAAAACCTACTGATCCGCTTAAATTTAAAGACAGTAAAAAATATAAAGACCGGATTACCCAGGCACAAAAACAAACCAAGGAAAACGACGCACTGGTCGTTGTTAAAGGAAAATTAAAAGGAAAAGATATCGTTGTTGCTGCGTTTGACTTTGGCTTTATGGGCGGGTCAATGGGTTCGGTTGTTGGCGAGCGTTTTGTAAGAGGTGTTAATAAAAGTCTGGAACTCAAAATTCCTTTTATCGTTTTTACTGCCAGTGGTGGTGCGAGGATGCAGGAGTCGCTGTTTTCGCTTTTTCAGATGGTAAAAACCAGCGCTGCATTAACGCGTCTTTCTGAAGCGGGAATTCCGTTTATTTCCTTTATGACTGATCCCACTATGGGCGGAGTCTCGGCAAGTTTGGCCATGCTGGGCGACATCAATGTTGCTGAACCTAATGCGTTGATAGGATTTGCCGGGCCTCGCGTAATTGAACAAACAGTGCGGGAAAAATTACCCGACGGATTTCAGAGAAGTGAATTTCTCCAGGACCATGGGGCTATTGACATGATTATTGATCGCCGAGAAATGAGAGATAAACTCGCCGATATATTGTCCATTTTAATGGCGTCGAAACTTGAATCAACCGGTTACAACCCGATTCCAAGCTCAGTTAATGAGGCTGCTGTTGAAGAACAGACGGTGTAGTCATCTGATACCCGCCTGATTAGTTCATAAACATGTCATTTAATTCTTTGAAGGACTGGCTGCAATGGCAGGAGAGCCTTCACCCGCGCGTTATTGATTTGGGTTTGCAACGTGTAGGACAGGTTTTCAGTGCCTTGCAGCCGAACTACCATAAACCGCTAACGTTAACGATCGCCGGTACCAATGGCAAAGGCTCGGTTGTCGCGTTTCTGGAGTCGGTTTATCTCGCTCAAGGTTACAAAGTCGGCACTTACACCTCGCCTCATATTCTCAAATATAACGAAAGAATCAAAATAAACGGGATTCCTGTATCGGATGACCTGATTTGTCGCGCTTTTGAGAGAATTGACGCCGTTCGATCCGGTGTATCTTTAAGTTACTTTGAGTTTAGTACCTTGGCGGCATTGGATATCTTTACTCAATTCGATCTGGATGTGCAATTGCTGGAAGTCGGATTAGGGGGCAGATTGGATGCCGTCAATATTATTGATACTGACTTGGCCATTATTACGAGCATTGGCATTGACCATACTGAGTGGCTAGGTGATACACGCGAATCTATTGGCAGAGAAAAAGCCGGCATTTTTAGAAGGAATGTGCCTGCCGTTGTGGGCGATCCTGTTCCTCCCTTATCGCTTAGAATCTGCGCAGATGAAACAGGTGCAAAAGTCAGCTTCATAAATCAGGATTTTCACTTCGAAAAGCACCTGCACGGATGGGATTGGATTGGCGAGCATGTTCAGATAAGCAATTTGCCTTTCCCTAACTTAAAAGGGGAGCATCAATACAGAAATGCTGCCACAGTTATTGCTGCTATCACGGCAATGCAGAATTATCTTCCGGTTGATCGTGATGCTTTAAGCAACGGAATATCTCAGGTTCAATTACCCGGACGATTTCAGTATATCGAAGGTAAAATACCCGTCCTGCTTGATGTGGCACACAATGCTCAAGCAGTCGAGACACTGGTTGATTTTCTTAAGGAAAACTTTAGCCACAAACGTGTACGTGCCGTTTTTTCGGTGATGAAAGACAAGGATATTGCCGGTATTATCAATATCATGAAGCCCTTGGTGTTTGATTGGTTTTGTGCGCCTTTAATAAATAATGTCAGAAGTGCGTCCGATGCTATGTTGCAAGAACTATTTGAAAGTTGCTCGGTGCCGCTCGTTCATACGGGATTTGCCGATGCAAAGTCAGCTTTTTTAGCGGTTAATCAGGCAGCGGAGGAGGGTGACTTGGTGTTGATATTTGGTTCTTTCTTTGTAGTATCGGAATACTTAGCCAGTTTAGAATAGAGGTTATTAATAATGGATCAAGAATTAAAACAAAGGCTTATCGGTGTCGCCGTTATAACTGCTTTGGCGGCAATCTTTATCCCTATGTTATTTGATAATCCGGTTGACGAAAGTGGGCAAATTGTTAATGAGCTAACAATTCCTGAACCACCGGTTCAAACATTTGAAGAGACCGCACAACAATTGCCTCCTCCACCCCAGGCTGAGCCAGTAGTAGAGCCAAAAGCTGATGAAGCAATCGTTCAAGATGGTGAGGATCAGTATTTGCCTTTGAATGAAGAATATGTCGAAGACGCAGGACAATACACTGCCGATTTTCGCCAGAATTATTCTGAAGTTGGCGATGTAGGAGAAGGCGCTGCGCCTCAAACTCAGTCAGTTCAGCAGGGCACACAACCATCATCACAAGCCGGGATCCCTGAAAATGCTCCGCTCTCAACGTTAGCAGACGCCAGTACTGATCCGGTTCAAGAATCGTTAAATACTCCGACAGTTCCTTCTGCCGCTCCGGATGGAGTCGGCTGGTATATTCAGCTGGGTAGTTTTAGCAAGCAGGAAAATGCTTCTTCCTTGTATAACAAATTAAAAGCCGATGGATTTCCTGTCATACTGGATGAAATAAGGACGCCTGCTGGTAAAGCTTATCGGTTAAGGGTCGGTCCGGAGTCTGACAAAAACAGGGCTGTCACTATCAAGTCAAAACTTGATCAGCAACACAAACTGAAAAGTATTTTGACAGGTGGAGGTAAACCTGCGGCATCAGAGACACTCAAATCGCCTGTTCAGCAAGCGGATACAGCATTGCCTGCGAAAGCTGAAAAATCCGTAGCGGTTAATCCTCCTGCGTCCGTCCGCTGGTTCGTTCAGTTGGGGACTTTTACTAAACAAGAAAATGCCATTGCTTTAAGAGATAAATTGCGCAGCAAGGGCTTTTCTGTCAATTTTGATGAAATTACGACATCAAAGGGAAAAGCTTACCGCTTGAGAGCAGGACCTGAATTGAACAAGAAAAAAGCAGAGGAAATGAAAGCCAAGCTCGACAAAGCCACTAACTCTTCAACGCTGTTAAAAGCTGAGTAAAAGCTGATAAGTTTGAGTTGATTCATTGGCGGCTATTAGGAAATAGTCAGTTCATTTTTTTAGCATGTTTCCATTAACAACCAATAATGAACGCCACTATCCGTGCTTCAAATAATCATTGAAAACAGAACAGTATCAGTGAGCGCTAACAAAAACACGATAGCTTTATCAAGGTAACAGGCAATGATGATCTGGGTTGATTACACCATTATTGGTTTGATTGTTATTTCATTGGTGATAGGTCTATTACGAGGAATTTTGAAAGAAGCGCTCGCTCTTTCAATGTGGGTTATAGGTATTTGCATAGGACTGCTTTTTAGCAGTGAGTTGGCGGTTTGGCTGCAACCGGCTATTGAACTGCCAATCGCGCGCATTGGCATGGCATTTGGTATCCTATTTTTCACGACGCTGTTGGTGGGCGGTATCATTGAATTACTGTTGACCGAATTGATAAACAAGACCGGACTTACGGTTTCTGATCGTTTTGCAGGTATGATTTTTGGTGCCGGACGCGGTCTTATCGCTGTCTCTTTATGTATTATGCTGGCGGGTTTAACCTCTTTACCGGAAGACCCCTGGTGGAAAGAATCCATTTTAATACCCCCCTTTCAAACATTGGCCATCTGGATCAGGGAACATGTTCCTTCCGGTTTGGCCGGCTATGTGAATTATCATTAACCGTTTCAGTAATTAAGGCTCAAAGATGTGTGGTATCGCCGGTATTGTTTCTCATCGTTATGTCAGTCAGGAATTATATGATGCTTTGACTGTGCTTCAGCACAGAGGCCAGGATGCAGCAGGAATTGTGACCTGTGAAAACGGCCGCCTGCATCTACGCAAAGACAATGGCTTAGTCAGAGATGTGTTCAGTAACAGTCATATGCTTAAACTGAAAGGAAATATGGGCATAGGCCATGTCCGATACCCTACGGCCGGCTGTACAAGCTCAGCTGAAGCCCAACCTTTTTATGTTAATTCCCCTTTTGGTTTGACATTGGCTCACAACGGCAATCTGACCAATACCGAAGAATTGAAACAGGCCTTGTTTGTTGAAGATCAGCGCCATATCAATACCGATTCGGATTCGGAGGTATTGTTGAATGTGTTTGCCCATGAACTTCAAGAGCTGAAAAAACTGAAGCTCAGCGTGGAAGATGTATTTACGGCAGTAACCAAGGTTCACGAACGATGCCGGGGCGCTTATGCCGTTGTGGTTATGATCGCCGGTGTCGGTATTCTGGGGTTTCGTGACCCACACGGTATTAGGCCAATTGTTTTTGGTGAGCGTAAAACCGAAAGCGGTTCGGAATTTATGATTGCCTCGGAAAACGTGGCTCTGGATGTTCTGGGTTTTGACATGATCAGAGATATTGAGCCCGGTGAGGCGGTATTCATTGAGGAGTCCGGCATTTTACATACCAAACAGTGCTCTGCCTTGGTAGATCACTGTCCGTGTATTTTTGAATATGTTTACTTTGCCCGGCCGGACTCCATCATTGACGACATTCAGGTCTATAAAGCCCGTCTTAGAATGGGGGAAAAGCTCGCCGATAAAATCATTCGTGAATGGCCTGATCATGACATTGATGTTGTCATTCCCATCCCCGATACCAGCCGAACTGCCGCGTTGCAGTTAGCCAACCGCCTGGGCGTAAAGTTTCGCGAAGGATTCATAAAAAACCGGTATATAGGTAGGACGTTTATTATGCCCGGCCAGCAAATGCGTAAAAAATCGGTTCGCCAGAAATTAAACGCTATCGATCTGGAATTTGAAGGAAAAAACGTATTATTGGTCGATGATTCCATTGTCAGAGGTACCACATCCGAACAGATTATTCTGATGGCCAGGGATGCAGGCGCTAAAAAAGTCTATTTTGCATCGGCGGCTCCTCCGGTCAGGTACCCGAATGTGTATGGGATCGATATGCCTGCCGCGCAGGAATTAATCGCGCATAACCGCACCGAAGAAGAGATTTGCCAGGCGATCGGCGCAGATAAAGTCATCTATCAGGATCTTGATGATTTAATTGAAGCCGTTAGACGGGGTAACCGTAATATCAAGCATTTTGATACCTCCTGCTTCAGTAAAGAATATATCACCGGTGATATTGATGATGCCTATTTGGAAAAAATTGAAAAGCTGCGTAATGATGGCGCGCAAAAAATGCGAAATTCAGAAAATTTCATTATCGGTATGCAGAATTCAGATTGAGCGTAGATGACACAGGATATGGAAACAAAAAATTACCAAGACGAAACACTGGCGATAAGGGCGGGGCATAACCGGACGCAAGAGGATGAGCACAGTATCCCTATCTTTACCACGTCAAGTTATGTTTTTAAAAGTGCCCGGGAAGCGGCGTTAAGATTTACCGGCCAACAACCCGGAAATATCTATTCACGGTTCACAAATCCTACCGTCAATGCTTTTCAGCAAAGATTGGCACTGATGGAAAACGGTGAGCGTTGTCTTGCATTCGCATCAGGAATGGCTGCCATTATGGCGGTGGGTATGGGTTTGTTAAAAGCCGGTGATCATGCCGTAGTATCCAGAGGTGTATTCGGCAATACCGTTTTGATGTTTCAAAATTATTTTGGCAAGTTCGGAGTAACAACAGACTTTGTCGATCTGACTGATTTATCGGCCTGGGAGGCTGCAATTAAGCCGAACACCCGGTTTTTATTTTTGGAAACCCCTTCCAATCCTTTGATTGAAATAGCGGACATAACAAAAATTGCTGAAATAGCTCACAGGAACGACTGTTTACTGGTAGTCGATAACTGTTTTTGTACGCCCGCCCTTCAAAAGCCGCTGGATATGGGGGCTGATATTATCGTGCATTCCGCCACTAAATACATTGACGGACATGGGCGTTGTGTCGGGGGCGCAATAGTTGCCAGCGATGAGATTATTGAAAAAAATATCTACCCTTATTTGCGCACGGGCGGTGCGACGATGAGTCCATTCAATGCCTGGGTCTTTCTGAGCGGTCTTGAGACCTTGTCGCTCCGGATGAAAGCGCATTGTGATAATGCCTTTGAATTAGCTAACTGGCTGGAACAACAGGACAGTGTTGAAAAAGTGCATTACCCCGGTCTTGCGCATCATGCCCAACATGAGTTGGCTAAGCAGCAGCAAAAGCATTTCGGAGGAATTGTCAGTTTTGAAGTAAAAGGCGGGCAAGAAAAAGCATGGTCATTGATTGACTCAACGCGACTGATTTCGATAACGGCCAATTTGGGTGATGTCAAATCGACGATAACACATCCGGCAACCACGACCCACGGACGCTTGTCACCGGAAGCAAGACAGGCAGCCGGAATCAAGGACAGTCTGGTAAGAATTTCCGTTGGCCTGGAAAATATCGAAGATATCAAGAATGATTTGTTACCAGGCCTGGCAAACGGCTAAGGGTCTCTTCTCTCATCAAGTGCGGTAATGGTTCATGATTCAAGAACCACCTGATTCCTGCCGTTGCCTTTCGCTTTATAAAGCGCTTCATCAGCACGCGTGATAAGACTTTCTACGGTATCGTCAGGTTTCAAAGAAGCGATACCAATCGATACCGTTATCACGCCGATAGATTCGCTGTTATCTTTGCGTTTCAATCGGCTTTTTTCCAATGTGGACCTAATATTTTCCGCGACTGTCAAGGCTTTTTGAATGTGCGTATCAGGCATGATGATCGCCATTTCTTCGCCTCCGAACCGGGCTGCGAAATGAGCGTCTTCAGTGTGTTGTTTGATTAAATTGGCAGTAAATTTAAGTACTTTATCGCCTATCAAGTGGCCATAGGTGTCATTCACTTTCTTAAAATGATCCAGATCAAGCAGCGTTAAGCACATCTTGTTATGTTTATTCTTTTTAACCAAATGTTCTAAGGTTGTGTCAAAAAAACCTCTGTTTAACAGTCCTGTCAATGAATCACAGGACGCGCTTTCTTTAACCTGGACCAATTCAATACGCAACTCTTCTATCTCATTTTTTGCCTTGTCGAGTTTTGCTTGTAAATCTTGACTTGTTACGGTTATGCCGTTCGTTTCAATAACGATTTCAGCTAGAAGTTGTTTAAGATCATCCCGGCTGTTGATATTTTCAAGCAGCTTTGATTTCTCCTGGAAGCTGATCGTTGCGGCTGATGCTTTCAAACTGGAGGCTTCTACGGTTTGGGCGGTGTTATTCATCAAGCTGATAAATTCGTTATTGATTTTTTCAAACGCCTCTATCGAACTGTTGCAAATATATTTTTTATACAGATCTAGCGCAAAAGCCTGATCGAATGGCTCATTTTTACCTAGGTTCTGTTGACGTTTCATCGTAGCCATAAAAGAACCGACGCAAACGACAGCATCCCCATGTAATTAATGGCTTTTTTCTCATAACGGGTGGCGACCCTTCGGTAATGCTTGAGCTTGCCGAACAGACACTCGACCACATGCCGTTCCTTATAATGCCAATAATCGCAGTCAATTTCTTCAGTCCGGTTCGATTTTGGCGGAATGACCGCTTTTATTCCCTGTGCCTTTAGCCATTCCCGCAGCTCGTTGGTGTCATAGCCCTTATCGGCCAAAACCGCCGAAGCCCCGACGTTTTTCAATAGGGGAATGGCCTGCCTGCATTCGGCGTCCTGCCCGCCCGTCAGGGCAAATTTGATGGGCAGCCCCAAGCCATCACAGAGGGCGTGTATTTTAGTGCCGAATCCACCTTTTGACCGCCCAAGGGCTTCCGCGTCTGCTGAACTTTTTTTCGCACCGGCGGCACAGGCATGCGCCCTAATGTTCGATCCATCCAAGGAAATGTCTTGCAGATCAGCTTCTTCGGACACGAAGCTAAGCAACTTTTCCCATGAGCCATTCGCGCACCAACGGGAAAACCTTTTGAAAATACTGTTCCATTTGCCGAAGGCTGGCGGGAGTAGTCGCCACTGCGCCCCTGAGCGCAATATCCATAAACAGGCATCCAGAAACCGCCTGCATGTTTCGGGGACTCCGATATGCAGGCTCGGCAATTGCCTTAAATAGACCAATATCCGGTTCCATTCCCCATCACTCAATACCGCTCTATTCATACCAAAAAATTGAGTGATTCTACACCATTGCTAAAACGTCAACAGAACCTAGCCAGTTATCGATCGCCTGGTTTAAAAGTTTATTACTGCCGGTTACATATTCATACCAAACAGAATAATTGATAGGATCCGCAGATATTCTATGGTTAGCCATTAGCTGGATGATCTGCCTTAAATAATGACTGTTTTCTTCGAATGTGTGGCTATAACTGGAAATAATGGACATTAAATTTGAATCGTCTGTGGTTGAAAATAAATTAAAACAAGTCGCTTTATGATGGGTAGGTTTAGATTTTTTCAATCATTTTCTTGAAATTAAATAAAATTTCTTCTGCAACGATAATCGATTAAAAAGCAGTGAGTTTCTTAACAGATTTAAGTTATTTTTGGTAAAGGAAATTCTAGCCAATAAATGAGATTAAGCTATCTTTATCTCAATAAAGAAACTTTCAGAAACTGGTAACTCGATAATGTTCCAAGATCGAAAAGAATATAGAAAAAACTTTACCTCTTCAGGACAGCTGTATTTTGGAGGAGAGGCGCTGGACTTTATAAGCCATGACGTGTCGGTCAAAGGCATTTCCATTGAAGTGTTACCAGGACTGCTGCTGTCAAGTTTTGCTGATTTTGAGGCGTGTCTTGCTGAAACATCAAACGCAGAAATCTTCGTGAAAGATTTGATGCTGACGGGC
>JAGXSU010000117.1 GCA_018333785.1 Methylomicrobium sp.
CTTTAGTAAATCATGTTCGGCGCCAGTCAATCAGTTGGCTATTTGGCACCCTTCCTTGGGATTTCATGGTTACCAATAAGCATCAAATGAGGCGGAATCAACATTGGGCTTATGTTAGCTAACCGATGGCCGGTTGATGCTACTACTTTAAGCCTTGAAATTATGTGTAGTTGAGGTTCGCCCCAAGTGATAGATCTCAAGGGCGGACATCATGGACAAAACTGCATATACACATAGTTAGCAACTACACATAGGGGTCGGTTTCTGCCGGACAAATAATATCTAATTATTATTAAACATCGACTTCTTTCTGGTCATTTTTGGACAAAATATAAACTGAATTAAATTCGAAAATACTACCAGGGATATTAACGGATATTGCCGCAGATATATCCAAGATATTGTTCTTTATTCATTCCAAAAAATACAATGCGAAACTGAGTTATTTTATTTTGAAATAATTAAACCCCAAAACGAGGGCAGGGGTCGAAATTAATAAATGCTCTCAATCTATTTTATGGGGCATGGCACAGAGGCAAAATGGCCGTTTTAGGGTAGAGGTCAAATGGTGCGCCCGAGAGGATTCGAACCTCTGGCCTCGGCCTCCGGAGGGCCGCGCTCTATCCAGCTGAGCTACGGGCGCAGTGTGAATTGCTATCAAAATTTACTGTCTTTAGGTCAAGCGATCATGACCGTGACCCTGAAGCCCCAAAACCGGATGACTGTAGCCTCCGGAGGGCCGCGCTCTATCCAGCTGAGCTATGGGCGCTTGGTTGATTTAAATGTATCGATCAACGAAACATCTTTTGAACTCGTTAATCGACTAACAATTTAAGACCGGCAATTATAAATGAATTTAAATCATTTTGTCTCATTATTAGAAATTTAATCCTAAATAGGGCGCTTTCGGCTCAATGTTCCCAACTAAGAAAGCATAATTTCATGGTAACTTCTCTTTTCATGGAATTGAGGGAGCAGAAGCTTGATTGAAAAGGATGCTGCAGAGAGCTGCATTTAAGAATTCATCCGTCTTATTACATCAAGCACACCCAATAAAATATCAGGAACAAGAAGATACAGTCGAATAAATAAATTCGTTTTTTAAAGGAGTTAGGCAAGGTATTTTCAAAAAAATCCGCGATCTAAAAGCTGATTTGTCAACGCAATAAAAGCGGAACAGATTTTGTGGCTAAGGATTTTGGATTAGTAGACCGAAAACCCGGCATTTCAGTGATATCGAGTTGCGGCTGTGATGTTCGATGGGTGGTCGATTTCCTTACGCCGGCGGTTCGTCTTTCATTGACGACGTCCATGACGGTTTCGTATTTGACTCCGGATTCGTTGGCGAAGGCAAATACCATAGCCAAATCGCAGATATTGTTGATAACTCTAGGTACACCTCCGCTGTGTTCAAACACAGCAAAAACTGCTTTCCGGCTGAAAATTGCCGGTCTTCCACTTCCGCCCGCCAAACGAAGTCTGTGGTCAATATATGCCTCTGTTTCCCGATAATTCAATGGCTTAATATACGATTCTATGGCGATTCGCTGCGCAAATTGAATCAATTTCGGATCGTTGATTTTATCCAACAGCTCGGTCTGACCTGCCAAAATAACCTGGAGCATGACGCCACAGTCGTCATTGACATTAGACAGCAACCGAAGCGATTCCAATGCCGATATATCCATATTTTGCGCCTCGTCGATAACCAACAAGACTCGTCGATTGACAACCTGCCGCTTTTTCATAAAGCGTTTAAATATTCGGTATCGTTCGGCTTCATCATTTGCACAGTGGTCCACCTTAAAGGCCCTTAAAACCCAAGTCAAAATTTCTCCGAATGACGGATGCGTATTGGTAATCAACCCGACATCAACATTGTCCTTGATATCGTAGAGCAACTTTTGCAGTAACGTGGTTTTTCCGCAACCGATATCGCCGGTCAATAATGTAAATCCCGCCTGTTGAAAAACGCCGTACCTTAGTAAATTCAAAGCTTTTTTGTGATGATCACTCAAATACAAGCACTCCGGCTCCGGAACCATTGAGAAAGGAGCTTTTTTTAGACCGAAAAACCGTTGATACATATTAAATTCCAGATTTAGGTTTTGATTTCTTGCTGATATAAACCGAATATTTACGATTTAAAGCCGAGGTAAACGTTTTAACCAAAGAATCATTGAATTGGATTAAGCGAGAAGACTGATTTGGATGGCGCAGAAGATTATCAATTTTTTATCTAAAACAGACCTGTCAAATAGGCTTATTAAGATTTTTTTGTGTGACTTTTGCCGTATACCCAATCATCCACAAGCAATCAAAGGAATACTTCCCCTCTGCTACCCTAACAGACTGGAAAAACCGCCGTTATTTTAAAAATAACGGCGGTTTAACCCATTATCGGGCGATTAATCCGGTTGCACTGCCGGGAATAGTTGCCATTCCGCGAGGCGCAATCGATCCTGAACGATTGACCCAAAAGCTACGCACTTTTCCATCACCGTTATTGAGGGTAAACAAAAAATGGTTGTTTTGCAGTAAGACCGCATCCCGCACACCCGCTCCGGACGGAATCGGCGTATCGACGGATGAATTGAAAAAATAATCCATCGTACCGTTAAAATTGACTCTATATAAAGAGACGGTGCCGTCAGCGGTGTTGGTCGTATAACCCACGGTTTGGTCGCTTGTAAGTACTGTCCAGCAAGCGGCATTGCCTTGTTCGATCCGGTCTACCGCGTTGGAAACTGCGCCCGTTACGCGATCGATCCGGTAGGAAACGGTTTCGCCGAGACCGCCACCATTTGCTTCGGTGATAAAGACAAAATCGCGATCACCGAATGTAAACCCGAATGGCGTCGGAACTGCAGAAGGTCTTTTCAAAGGTTGCAAAGCCGGCGTATCGTCTTGTTGCACCAGGTAAGTCGTCAACGTATTGGTCGCTTTTTCGGTTATCAATAAAACCGTTCCCGATTTGTTAAAACCGATTTGTGCCGGTGCGGTAGGCTGTGTGTTATCGATAATACGGGTGGAGTTGGGGATTGGCTCTAAGACACCGCCACCTGTAAAACGGAAACCACTGATATTGTCATAACGAATCTCTTCCGGGTCCGAGGGATTATGGCTGCCTTCATTCAAAACATAGACTAGCGTCCCGAAGACTGTCACGCTGATCGGCTGATAACCACCGGAATTAACGACATTGACCAGTTGAAGACCAGTAGGTTGCAGTCGAAAGCTTGTCAAACTACTGCTGCCGGCATTAGTCACAAACATCCAGCGGTCACTGGCATCCAAAGCAATGGCACTTTGATTGCCCAACGGGGCCCCGGTCCCCTGGCCTTGAGTATCGAAACGGCCCAGTTCGATAATTCTGCCTCGGCTGTCCACATCGAATGCGATGACTTGATTGCTGCTAGCTTCATTGCTGGCTGTATAAACAATCGCGTCGGCAGTATTCATAAACGTGAGCGCACACGTCAGGCCCATTACAGATAATACTGATTTTGAGTGCTTAACTATTGTATTCATTGAATTTCTCCTAAAAGGTTTTTATAAAATTAGAACTATTTTTTCGGGATTTTTTGACCCCATTACGAAGCTGCTGTCCAAACAAAAGAAAACTCATACTGAGCAACAGAAACGCCCCGGGCTCGGGAACGGCGCTAACCGTTGTGATGTCATCAATGTTGAATGCAAAGAAGGGATCATCGGGATCACCGAAACTATTCAATCGAGCGTTACTGAACCCGTTCGGGTCGATAAGCCCCAAGAAAAACACATCCCCACCATCCGCGAGACTGAATTCCGGTGTCCCTTCGTTAAACACACTCAGCCCGCCACCGACTAATTGAAAATCCGACTCGAAAATATCACCGGGACTACCAATGAGGTATATTCCGAACGCTTGAATCAGCCCATTAAAGTCGAAATAAATTTCATGACCTGAAACGAACTCGTTGGAAAACCCGTCATCGACCCCCAAATAGTTAAAAGGTGAAGTCGTGTCGAAATGATCACTAACGATCAAATCCATACCGGTATTGGATCTGAACCTAATCCCGCCGAATCGAGAACCGTCAGGTATCACTGTTTCCGCATCGACATTGTCTAAGTTCAATGTTCTGCCGATACCCGGTAAAGCCGCTTGAAAACTCCCGCTGTCGGTAAATATCATTGCCGCTTCCGATGGCACATGCAGAACTAACCCCAGAAAGCCACAGCAGATGCCGCTCACGATGTGACTCGACATTCGACCCGGAGGTCTTCCGTCCCTGCGCTTTGCCCAGCCTGGTAATGGACTATCGACCGGTAATTCCCGGCAAGAAACGTCCGGCCATAAATGATTGTTTTTCATTCTAGTAACCTCGTATTACTCGTAAAATACCCATACACTCCAAACATGGATGCAGTTCTAAATCTGCATACTTAAACGACCGGATCCAGATTGCTCCGAATAAAATCAAGCAATTCCTCCAGAGAATAAAAACGCTTTGTTTTTCCGGAAATCATATGCTCGGCACGTCCGCTTAAATTCTCTGCAGTCAATTTGGAATGCACCTCGATTTGAACGACAAAACCATGATCGTAAGGAAATTTGATTTCACAAGAACGGCTTACTTTGCTTGCGTCACTTTCATTCATGTTCGCGATCCGGGTTTTGAAATTCGCGACCAAAATATAAAAATTCGCTGAAAATAGCCTAAGAGAACTCTAAGAAATTTCTAAGATTAAACTGAGTTGTTCGGGGAACGTCGTTTGAGAAACAAGTTGTGCTATCCCACCGATCGGTATTGAGGATTACAGAACCCTTTCTGTAATTGGTGTGCGGTTAAATTAGCCGGCAGGGTTGAGCGTCGTTATAAGCTGGATACTGAGACTTACAGCAATCCGATTTGCAAGTCCAAAAAGGAGTTGATTTAAGCTACTAGACCGGCAGACTTTCGATAGTCTCCCGGCGTTTTTTTGAAATGACGTTGAAAGGCTCTTGCAAATGCCGCATCGGAAGCATAGCCCACAGTGGTAGCGATACTACTAACGGCCATATTCGTATCCTTGAGCAAATTTAATGCTCGTTGCATCCGCCAATGGGTTAAATAGGCGATCGGCGAGTAACCGACCGACTCGTGGAAACGCTGTGCGAATACTGCTCTCGACATGGCTGACTCGCCTGCTAAAAGTTTTAATGTCCAGGGTTTGGAGGGTTGTTCGTGAATACATTGCAGGGCTTTATGGATCTTTGGATCTTTCAAGGCGGCTAGAAAACCAGTCTCCAAATCTTCAAATTTATTGATGTACCGAAAAGCCTGGATAAAAAAAATTTCGCAAAGACGATCCATCAGAATAGTCGAACCGGGATTGGCGCAATCGTATTCGTCGAATAACCAATGAGCCGTATGCATCAAAAATCTGCTTTCGACTGAATCGCTGCCTTGCAAGTGAATGATGGGCGGTAACGATTCGATTAATGGATGAGGGCTATCCGGATCGAATCTGAACAGCCCACACAACAATCGCGTCGTCGGATGATTTCCTTGGAACATCGGTCTGCCCTGACGCAGAGCGGCTCCTGCATCAGCGCTAGGCGTCATGGTGCGACCGGTCTGATCGGCGATCCAATGCCATTCGCCTTCGGGAATAATCAAGATATCTCCGGCTTCCATTTTTTGAGGTTGCGGCATTTTTTCGGTCTGAAACCATAAATGTCCCGCCAATACAATATGAAAACGCGGTTCGTGGGCGGCCGGAAGCTCTATACCCCATGGAGCTGATAAATCGGATCGAAAAAATACACTGCCCTCAAGCCTAAGAGATCGACAGATATCGCTCATTATATCCATTGAAGCCCTCCCCTTTATCTGCAGGAAAAAATACGATTAGTCAAAGAATCAAGACGATCGGTGCTGGTTTGCTATCGATTTGCCGGGTAAGATCAAAACGTTTTAAATGTCCAGAAATATTCGATACGAAACGATAACATAAATCATTACGCAAAAAAAACCTACCAAGAACAATGTTTTATCGATGATGCGACGCTTATGGACAAAAATTTTGGTATCGATTACTCCGGTCGCTCATTGGCTAACAAACGTTTCGGACCGTTCGTTTTGGATAAGGCCAATGCTCGTTTACTTCAGGAGGGGCGCGCCGTTCTGTTGACACCAAAAGCCTTTGCCGTTTTGGAATGCTTAGTCGAATCGGCTGGCGAATTGGTTACAAAAGACAGACTCTTCGACCAAGTGTGGCCAAACGTTATCGTCACCGAGGCCGCATTGACGGTTTGTATTCGTGAAATTCGAAAAGCTTTGGGCGATTCAACAAGGCAACCCGTCTATATCGAAACCGTCCATAAAAGAGGCTTCCGGTTCATTGGACAATTCCACTCACAAGCCAAAGAACTGACTTTTTCTCGTTTGGTCGGGAGAGATTCATCGCTTGAGGAAATGGAGCAAAGTTTTGAATCCATCCTGGGCGGCCGCCGTCGACTGATTTTTATTACTGGTGAGGCCGGTATCGGTAAAACCAGCCTAATTGAAGCCTTTATCGAAAAGAAAAACAGTGAAAAAAATTGCCGAATAACCAAAGGGCAATGCATAGAGCATCATGGAAAATGCGAACCCTATCTGCCAATACTCGATGCAATCGGTCGCCTCTGCAGGGACGGAAACAGTTCGGTTTACGAAGCATTGGCGCTCTATGCTCCTTCTTGGCTACCTTATTTTCCATCGCTATCATCGTCGAAAAATCTGCAACATCGACAACAAGGAGTATCTATCGGTGCTGAAAGTTTGATCAGAGAATTAGCTGATGCCTTGGATGCCATCAGCCTCCAACAACCTCTGATTATTTGTCTGGAAGATTTACACTGGTGCGACCCTTCGACCGTCGAATTTATCTCATTCTGGGCCCGGCGAACCGATCCCGCCAAGATTCTTTTGCTGGGTACGCTTAGACAGTCCGATACCATCGTCAACAATCTTCCGCTAAGAGATTGTAAACACGATCTTCAGTTACGTGGCTTATCTACTCAACTGCCATTAGAGTTTTTATCATTAGCCGATACGACGGACTATTTATCGGTTCACTTTCAACCTAACGACTTTCCTGCAACGTTTGCTGCGATGCTCCATCGGCAAACCGACGGCAATCCGTTATTCATCGTTAACGTATTGGCGGATTTGCAAAACTCGGAAACGCTCAAAAAAACGGATACTGATTGGCATCTTTCGCTAGATCCTGCCCAGTTAGCGAGTTATATTCCCGAGAATTTACAGGCAATGATAAACCATCGAATCGAACGCTTAGCACCGGATCTTCAAGATCTATTAAAAGCTGCAAGCGTCGCCTCCGAACCAGGCGGAACGGCTGTTAAATTCACCTTGGACGAGGCAGCCGCGGCATTGAGCGCTGCGCCGGAGGCAATAGAAGACAAGATGGAACGATTAGCGAAACAAGGTCTCTTTCTACGGTTTTTGGGCGTTTCGGAAACGCCATACGGCAATTTGACCGGACTTTACGAATTTACCCATGCGCTTTATCAAAACGTCATCCACGCCGGTCTTTCTCCAATAGCCGGTTCGCGCCAGCACTATCTCGTCGCTCAATTTCTGGAGTCGAATCACCAAGACAGGAATGCGGAGCTTACTCACAAACTTGCAGTGCATTTTGAAAAAGGGCGGGACTATCTCAGATCATGCCATTATTTATGTCTTTCGTCAGTCTTTGCATCCCGACTCGGCGGCTGCCATGAAGCGGTCAGTACCTTACACAAAGCCAGATACTTATTATCGACAATGCCTCAGACTTATGAGCGAGACCGGCAAGAACTGGGCGTGCTGCAATTATTGGCTCCAGCCGTGACGGCCACGCAAGGCAATGCAGCGCCGGAAATCGAAACGATCTATCAGAAAGCGCTCGAACTTTGCGACTCATTGGAGGTCAGTGTAATCGAGCGCTTTCCTGTGTTATTCGGCTTGCGTTCTTATTATCTGATCACAGGGTTAATCGACAAGGCCTTTCAGCTTGCCGAAGCACTTCTGGTTTTAGCGGCAAACTGCGATGAGCCGGGAATGCGTCTTGAAGCGCACGTAGGTCTGGCTAGCTGCCATTTTTATCTCGGAAATTTAAAAGATAGCTATGATCATGCCATTGCCGGTATCCAGCTTTATGACACAAACCTTCACACCGACCATGCTGCCAAATTCGGACTCGATCCAGGCGTGTTCTGTCTGGCGAGAGCGGGCCAAACTGCTTGGACGCTTGGTTTTCCGGATCGAGCCCTCGATTTTGTTTTAAAGTCGATGGATATTGCGGATACTGCGGAACACCCTTATAGTCAGGCTTTCGCACTTCATAATTTGACGTTGATTCATCTGTTTCGCCGCGAAGGTAAACCGGCATTGAAAACAGCGAGGCGCGCCCACATGTTGACCAAGCAACACGGATTTAAATTCATGTCGGCATGGTCACATCACTTAAAAGCATGGGCATTGGCGCTGCAAAACAAGACCCTCGAAGCTTATGCCGAAATCGACAAAGCGATTCACGCACCCAAACCCGAAGCCAGAACGACCGACTCTTTTCTTTGTCTCTTCCTGGCCGAATGCTATTGGCATTTATCCGATTTCGAAAGGGGGTTGGCGGTCTTGCAAGCTCCCTGTCAAGTTCTAGCATTCGAAGCCGAACGACTGCGACTTACCGCAGAGTTTTATTCTCTTAAGGCGGCTTCGCAAAGTATCGACGTAGTCAATACAGATCTTTACGAAAGCGCTGAAAAGCTCTATCGACAATCTTTATCATTAAGCTCTGAGCAGGGCGCCAAAGGCTATTCGCTTCGATCTGCGATCGGTTTAAGCCGAATATTTCTCAAACAACGCCGCTATGACGAGGCGCATTTGCTGCTATCAAGTCACATGGACTCGTTCGATGAAGGATTTGCCTCCACGGATTGGCGAGAAGGCGAGCAGATTTTGCATGAACTGAAATGCTGTACATCCCTGTCCCTATCATTACCCTGAGCTTAAAATCGACACCCGATTTATCAGGTCAAAATATTTTTCAGATGTGCCAAATTTGCCTTGCCCCGCTCCTTGATGACCGCAGGATCCAGTTGTTTTTTGTTGGTCCATTCCAGATCATCGCCCGGCAACTCGCCTAAAAACCGACTGGGTTCGCATTCCGAAATTTCGCCGTAACGTTTGCGGTGAGTGCAATAACTAAAGGTCAGAGTTCTTTGTGCACGGGTAATGCCGACATAGGCGAGACGGCGTTCTTCTTCGATGTTGCCGGTATCGATACTGTTCTGATGCGGCAAAAGGTTTTCTTCCATGCCGATCATGAAAACGTGCGGAAACTCCAGACCTTTTGCTGCATGTAAGGTCATCAGACTGACCTGATCACCGGCTTCTTCTTCCTGATTTCTTTCCAGAATATCCATCAGCATGATTTTTGACACCACTTCGGACAGAGACTTTTCCTTGCCTCCGTCGGTACCAACGGCCAAGCGCTTAAGCCAATCAATCAATTCGACGACGTTCTGCATTTTACGTTCGGCAGATTGCGGCGTTTTGGCATTTTCCCGCAGCCAGGACTCATAGCCTATTTGATCGATCATTTGCTCGACCACGGCGAAGGTATCGCCGCGTTCGATGCGATCGGCGGTATCGGTTACCCATTCTGTAAATTTTGTAAGCCGTTGCCGTGATTTGTCGGACAGTTTTTGCATCAACCCCAATTCCGAACAAGCGGCAAACAAGCTGATGTGCCGCTCGTTGGCGTGAGCGCCCAATTTTTCCAGTGTCGTGGGGCCCAGTTCTCGCCTGGGCGTATTGATGATGCGTAAAAAGGCGGCATCATCATCCGGATTGGAAAAGAGCCGCAGATAGCTGAGGATGTCTTTGATCTCTGAGAATGCAAAAAATGAGGTACTGCCGCTAATAAAATAAGGCACGTTGTTTTCCCGCAGTGCACGCTCAAACAAGCGCGACTGGTGGTTGCCCCGATATAAAATGGCATAATCCTTATAACTGCTTCCGGTTTTAAACTTGTGATGAATGATTTCCGAAACGACTTGCTTGGCCTCGGTCACTTCGTCTTTATGGCTTAATACGCGCAGCGGATCGCCGTAGCCCAACTCACTCCACAACCGTTTTTCAAAAACATGCGGATTGTTGGCAATCAGTTTATTGGCAACTTTGAGAATGCGCCCTGCAGAGCGGTAGTTTTGTTCAAGTTTGATGACTTGCAGGCGCGGGTAATCTTTTTGCAATTGCACCAGATTTTCCGGCTGTGCACCGCGCCAGGCGTAAATGGACTGATCATCATCACCGACCACGGTAAACCGGCCCAGATTGCCGGCCAAGAGCTTGACCAGCTGATATTGCGTGATGTTGGTGTCCTGGTATTCATCGACTAGCAAATAACGAATCTTGTTCTGCCATTTTTCCAAAATGGCCGGATGCTCCTGAAACAACAGTACCGGCAACAGAATCAGGTCGTCGAAATCGACCGCATTATAGGCTTTAAGGCTGCGAATATAGTCACTGTACAAATGTGCTGCGGGGGCTTGTTCCTGAGTGGCGTATGAAAGGGCATGTTCCGGTGTGACAAAGGCATTTTTCCATTGGCCAATTTGCCAGGCATAACGATCAACATCATCGATATCGCAATCTTTGCTGCCATGATTGACCAGATTTTTCAGCAAGGTCTGTTTGTCCTGCTCATCAAACAAGGTCAGCGAGGCCTTGTAACCCAGCGTTTTATGTTCCTTTCGCAGTATATCCAGCCCCAAAGAATGAAAGGTTGACACCGTCAGACCGCGAATCTGTTTGTCATCCAGAAGCTTGGAGACACGAGTTTTCATTTCCCGTGCCGCTTTATTGGTAAAGGTGACAGCGGCAATATGGCGCGCAGCAGTGCCTTGTTTTACCAGATAGGCTATTTTTTCGGTGATCACGCGTGTCTTGCCGCTACCGGCACCGGCAAGCACGAGTAACGGATGCTCGACGGTTCTCACCGCTGATTGTTGTTGGGAATTAAGTTCAGCCATGCTTGATTAGCGTAGTGGAATGATCTGAGTTAAAGCAGGTAATCGGGTTTTCTTTTTATAACCCTTTAGCACTTCAAATTTCGGCAGTGCCTAAGGAGGCAACGGGTTGTTCGGCAAAGGCTTTGCCTACATGGATGGTTTTACGGCGTCATTTGACGGTCACCCCGGTGCCGAATATGGAGCTGGTCGGCAGCACTCATACTGCCGACATTCACGCCAAATTCATCCCGCCCCTTCTGTTTTTTCGATCGATAGGGGGGAGTATAAATGTTTAACCCAATGCCGCTGCATCAATATAGACATCAACACCGGATTCAGGCCGAATCAGCGCAACAGGCAAAATGATGCCTTGCCGCCATTGCTGAACCGCATCCCGCTTAGCTTCTCCAGTTACCAGGAATAACAACTGCCGGGTTTGACTCAAGGTTTTGGCGCTCAACGAAACGCGTTCCGGCGGCGGTTTGGGCGAATTATAAACGGCATGCACCGTTTCATCCGGCGAGTTGACATGGCCGGGAAACAAACTGGCGGTGTGGCCGTCTTCACCCATGCCCAACAAGACCGTATCAAAACTGTCAACCCCGGCAATCACTTCCCTGTAAGCAGCAGCTGCAGGTTCAGAACCCAGTTCGGTGGGCATGGTATGGATTTGTTCTGCCGGTATCGCTACTTTGCCCAGTAGGCTGGCCTGCGCCATTTGACTGTTACGCTCGGGATGGTCAGCGGGTAAACACCGCTCATCACCGTAATAAATATGCCAATTCGCCCAGTCTGCCCGGCTTTCTGAAAGAAGGTGATAGACCTTATCCGGCGTACTACCGCCGGCCAGTACCAGTTTAAAAACACCGCGGTCTTTAATGGCCTGTTCTGCGGCCGCAAGAATTTGTTGTGTTGCTGCCGCTGCTACTTTTTCGGCTGTTGCAAACGAATGCCAGTGAATTTTTTGCATAGTTATCTTTCCCTCTCAGTAAGGAGGCGTCAAATGGATTAATTACATTCAGGCGTTAAAGAGCAGCGCCAGTATTGGTCTTCTTTTTCAAATAATCGACGGCTCTCGGCCGGGCCCCACGAACCTGCCGGATAAGTAGCGATGTAGTCGCGCTCAACTGCCCAGGTTTGCAGAATCGGTTCGACGATACGCCAGGCATATTCGACTTCATCAAAGCGTAAAAATAACGACCGGTCACCGACCATCACATCCAGCAACAAATCGACATAAGCATCTACCGGCTTTTCATGCGAGTTACGGAAACTGGCATCCAAGCTACTGGTCCGTGTTCGCATTTCCAGTCCGGGTTCTTTTACGGTCATTTCAATCCGTATGCATTCCTCGGGCTGTATACCCAACAAGACCCAATTCGGATTCATGGTCTTGATTGTGGTATCCCGAAAAAAATTCAGCGGCGGATGCCGGAAACATATGGCGATGGTTGATTGTCCCTTGGCCAGACGTTTGCCGGTACGCAGGTAAAAAGGTACGCCGCGCCAGCGCCAGTTATCAATGTATAACTTCATCGCCGCATAGGTTTCGGTGATGCTGTTTTGCGGAATATTTTCCTCTTCCAGATAACCGTTCACTTTTTCACCTTCAATCGTGCCTTTGCTGTATTGCCCTCTGAACGCATGAGCATGAACAGCCGATTTGGGGATAGGCCGGATTGATTTCAGCACTTTGACTTTTTCATCACGCAGCGCTTCCGCCTCCATGGTCGCAGGTGGCTCCATGGCTACCAGCGTCATCAACTGAATCAAATGGCTCTGCAGCATATCGCGCATCGCTCCCGCCGCGTCATAATAGCCGCCGCGCGATTCAATCCCAAATTCCTCGGAATGGGTAATCTGGATATGGTCGATATAGTTCCGGTTCCACAAGGGCTCCAGCATGACGTTCGCAAAGCGGAATACCAGCACGTTTTGAACCATGCCTTTACCCAGATAATGATCGATACGGTAAATCTGTTCTTCTGACAGATAGCGGCTGATGCGTCTTTGCAATGACTGCGCGCTTTCCAGATCATAACCGAAGGGTTTTTCAATGATAACCCGGCGCCAGCCGTATTCCTCATCCAGCATGTTGACCAGACTGAGCTGTTCAATGACATTGCCAAAGTCACCCGGGCTGATCGCCAGGTAAAACGCCATGTTTTTTTGAAACTGGGGTTCATTCAGTAATTCGGCCAATTGCGCGTAACACACCGCATCATCAATATCACCGCGATGATAAAACAGACGCTCACTGAAACGCGCAAACTGAGCCTCATCCAGCGTGTCCCAGGCTTTATCCTCAATCATATCCCTGACTTCGCTCAACCATTTTGCCCTGTCCCAGGGACGGCGGCCAATGGCTACGATACGGGTGCCTTCGGGCAATTTATTTTCCATCTCCAGATGATAAAGCGCAGGCATGAGCTTGACGCGAGACAAATTGCCGGTCGCGCCAAAAATGACATAAGTACAGGGGTCAGCAGTCATATAAGAGAATCGAATAGGAAGTAATCGTCAGGGCATTACACCGTGTAAGTGGTAGAAGCGGTTTTACCTCCGTGACCTGTCCAATCGGTATGGAAGAACTGACCTCTGGGTTGGTCCGTCCGCTCGTAAGTATGCGCACCGAAATAGTCACGTTGCGCCTGTAGCAGATTTGCCGGTAAACGGCCCGTACGGTAACCGTCGTAATAAGCCAAAGCACTGGAAAATGCAGGTGTAGGAATACCCAGTTCAATACCGGCAATGACCGCTTTGCGCCAGCCGCTATCGGTTTGCTGCATGGCTTTGACAAAAAAGTCAGCCAGCAGCAGATTTTCCAATTGCGGGTTTTCAGTATAAGCGGCTTTGATATCGTTCAGGAAAGCGCTGCGGATAATACAACCGCCGCGCCACATCAAAGCGATTTCGCCATAATTCAAGGACCATTGATATTCGGCCGCTGCCTCCCGCATCAGGCGGAAACCTTGCGCGTAGGAAATTATCTTGGACGCATAGAGCGCATCACGGATCGCATCGATCATGGCTTGTTTATCGCCGGTGTAGCTTTTGACCGGTTTCGGCAAACGCTTTGACGCGCGGACACGTTCATCTTTCATGGCGGACAGGCAGCGTGCAAACACCGATTCACCTATAAGCGTCAAAGGTATGCCCAGATCCAGTGCATTGATGCCGGTCCATTTGCCGGTGCCTTTTTGGCCGGCCGTATCCAGAATTTTTTCCAGCAAAGGTGCGCCGTCGGTATCTTTATAGGCCATGATGTTCGACGTTATTTCAATTAGATAGGAACTGAGTTCGCCCTGATTCCATTGCGCAAAAATAGCGGCGCATTCATCGGCTGATAAGCCCAAACCTTCGGAGAGCAGTTGGTAAGCTTCGCAGATAAGCTGCATGTCGCCGTACTCGATGCCGTTATGGACCATTTTGACATAGTGCCCGGCGCCGTTATTGCCCACCCATTGGCAGCAAGGCTGATCATCGACTTGTGCGCTGATAGACTGAAAAATGGCTCTGACGCGCTCCCAGGCATCCGGATTGCCGCCGGGCATGATGGAAGGTCCGTTCCGTGCACCCTCTTCCCCGCCGGATACACCCGTACCGATATACAGAATATTTTTTTCTTTAAGTGCTTTGGTACGGCGATTGGTATCGGTAAATAACGAATTGCCGCCGTCAATGATGATATCGCCTGCGGTCATTAAAGGTACCAACTGCTCGATGTACTGATCGACAACCTCACCGGCCTTGACCATCAGCATGACAACTCTGGGTAATTCAAGGCTGCTTAATAATTCGTCTAAAGAGTACGCGCCAATAATGCCCTTGTCTTTTGCCGGACCATTTAGAAAATCCTCGGTTTTATCGGGACTTCGGTTATGAACTGCTACTTTAAAGCCGTGATCGCTCATGTTTAGTACCAGATTTTGCCCCATGACGGCCAAGCCGATTAAACCGATATTCGCTTTCATTTTGTATATCAACTCTTTTGTGAAAATTGTCACAAATATACCATGCCAGACCCGGTTTGACTCATTACAAATCATTGCCCCGCTTAATAAGTTAAGCTTATTTTGTAGGAGCGGGTCATACCCGCGATTGAACCTTATTCGTTCGCGGGCATGGCCCGCTCCTACGTTAGTAGGCCTAATTGAGTCATTGCGATGGCCTTTACTCAGCGGCATGGCCCCGCACGCTAGGGAATTCCTGCATTTTTTCTCTCAGAAATAAGTAGCCTGTAGTTTATGTCCGGCCTTACAAAAATACGTAGCCCTGCCGGTTATCTGAAAAACCGAAGACGCATAAAATAATCCTGTTTAATCAATTATCTACATCGCCAATTCAATGCGGGCACGTCGTTACAAAAAATGTCTCTATACATTCATACGTCTTCAATTTATAGTTTCCTCTAAAGATAGGCCTCGAAATAAAGTCCCGATTATTGAATGCTCTTGTCAGGCGGGTTATTCGCTGCCGCATCCCAGAAAAAACGTCTAATATAGTATGCAGCAGCTGCAGAACAACCAATTTCCAAATCAAGTCTTAACTTTTTAAGAGTCCTCAATGATCGATTCAACAATCATCGAACAAGCCGTTAATGATTCACGCGACGGCATCAGTATTGCCGATATGAGGCAAGATGATTTTCCACTGATCTTCGTGAATGCGGCATTTGAACGGCTAACCGGTTATACGGCTGATGACTCACTGGGAATTAACTGCCGCTTTCTGTGCGGTAACGACCGTAACCAGCCGGAACTGGCATTGATAAGAGGCGCCTTGCTAAACGGTGAATTTTGTCTGGTAACGCTGCGTAATTATCGAAAAGACGGCTCGATGTTCTGGAATGAATTAAGCCTTTCTCCAGTGCATGACAAAACCGGCACACTGACTCATTTTATAGGCATGCAGCGCGATGTCAGCTCACGCATCTTGTTAATACACCGGTTAAGACAACAAAAAGAAGAGTTGCAGTCAGATAACGAACACCTGCGCATTTTGAATAACCTGGACCCGCTAACGGGTATTTTCAACCGCCGCTATTTTGACAATCAACACAAAATCCAATGGAATATTGCGTTGCGTAGTCATTTGTCGCTTTCGCTTTTCATCGTCGACATCGATTATTTCAAACAATACAACGATTTTTATGGTCATCTGAATGGCGATGAATGTATACGGACAGTCGCCAAAACTTTGGGAAGCTGCCTAAGGCGGGCTTCCGATTTTGTGGCGCGTTACGGCGGGGAAGAGTTTGTGATTTTGGTCTGTAATATTACCGAACTTCAATCCGATGTTTTTGCCGAGCAACTGCGGCTTAGGATTGAATCGTTAAACATTACGCATGCGAAATCACCTATCTCCGGCGGTATAACAGTCAGCATAGGTTACTGTACCTTTACGCCCCAATTAGGCATGAGTTCCAGAGAATTTGTCGCCGCTGCCGATGAAGCTTTATACACTGCAAAAAGCTCTGGCCGCAATTGTGTTATCAGTCGCCGCTGCGAAACTCACTCCTGAGCCACTATCAACTGCCCGTCAATTTTTTATTCCAGGAATACCGGCTTTGCAAAATCCATGATCCGCTGGTATAGATAGACACCCAGGCCGCACACTCTTGTCTCGATTTTAAATCTGCGCCGGCTTCCCCCTTTTAACCACTGAGAAGTTTTATGGCTATAAAAACCTGTTTTTTCCTATTGAGCCTGCTCATTTCAGGTTGTGTGGGTGTTCCTGAAGGCATCAGAGTTGTTGACGGTTTTAACGTACAGCGTTATCTGGGCAAATGGTATGAAATTGCCCGTCTGGATCATCGTTTCGAACGGGGACTGACCCATATTTCAGCCGAATACAGCTTAAGAGACGATGGCGGTTTAAAAGTGATTAACAGCGGTTACAATACCGAAAAAGGTCGCCGGGATAGTGCTGAGGGACGCGCATATTTTACCGGCTCGCCGCAGCAAGGCAGTTTGAAGGTCTCTTTTTTCGGCCCCTTTTACGGCGGCTACAACATCATTGAACTGGATAAGGACAATTACAGTTACGCGATGATTGCGGGACCGGATCGGGATTATTTGTGGATTCTGGCCAGACAACCTGAACTGGACAAAACGATTGTCGACAGACTGGTCGCCAAAGCCAAATCGCTGGGTTTTGCAACAGATCAGCTGATCTATGTTGAACATCAACCCGTGCATAATCAAACCAATACTGAATAACCATGAAAATTTATCAGTTTTATCGCAGGCAAGCGCTTGATATGAAGCTGGATGAGGCTTGGGACTTTTTTACCTCGCCTTACAACTTAAACCAGATAACCCCTGATTTTTTTCACGTCAGCATTACCTCCAAAGTGCCTGAACGCATCTACAGTGGCTTGATGATCAGCTATAAAATGATTGCCGTATTTGGCCTGCCCATGGACTGGCTTTCCGAAGTCAGCCATTGCGATGAATACAAACGCTTTGTCTATGAACAGCGCGTAGGCCCGTTTAAATTTCTAAGCCACGAAGTGGCTTTAACCCCTTCAGACAAAGGTGTCATCATGGAAGACATTATCTTCTATGTGATGCCGTTTGGCTGGTTCGGGCGGCTCGTTCATCGCCTGTTGATAGCCCGGAAACTGAACCAGATATTCGATACCCGACGGGATTATCTGCATGCCCGCTGGGGTTCACCGCAATAACGCTAAATTTTTACTCACTATGAACAAAACCACATTAATCGCTTTCTTAGTCATCGCTTTTGGATTGGAGGCAGTCTTATTTATGTCACGCATATCTCAAGCAGAATCACAGGCAACACTTGTCAGCGGTCCATTACAGGATTGCCCGGGCTCTCCCAATTGTGTCAGCACCGAAAACGGTCAGGTCGCGCCCATTTCGATTGGCAATCAAGATCCACAAAAAGCCTGGGCACTTTTGCAGCAAGTCATCAAAGCTGAAGGGGGTAAGTTGGGTAAAATATTGCCTGATTATTTATCGGCGACATTTCAAACACCTCTGCTGAAGTTCACCGACGATGTCGAAGCGCGGCTGGATGGAACCAACAAGCTGATTCATCTGCGTTCCGCATCACGGGTCGGTTATTACGATTTCGGCGCAAATCTTAAAAGAGTACTCGCCATCAAGGAGCACATAGAACGCAGCCTGGCTCAACCCGACCTGAAAAACCGGCATGAATAGTCATCCTCGAAAAATTCCGGTAGGTATCAGCAGTTGTTTGCTGGGGGAAACCGTTCGTTATGACGGCGGCCACAAAAGCAACGACTATGTGCGTAAAACGCTGGGAGAATACTTCCAGTTCGTGCCGTTTTGTCCCGAAGTTGAAAGCGGCATGGGTACACCCAGACCCCCGATTCAGTTGAGACATACCGATCAAGGCATTCGTTGTGTTGTAGTCAAAGATCATTCTGTTGACGTTACTGACCGCTTAAACAGCTGCGCTGAAAAACAACACGATTGGCTGGCAGGTTTGTGCGGCTACATATTAAAAAAAGACTCACCCAGCTGCGGAATGGAACGGGTCAAAATCTACAGAAATGATTTTGCAGACCGTAACGGCACCGGGTTATTTGCCCAACACCTGAAAACTCATTTTCCGCTGTTGCCTATGGAAGAAGAAGGCCGTCTTGGTGATCCCAGACTGAGGGAGAATTTTATTCAGCGCGTGTATGTGATGTATCGCTGGAAACAGTTGAACGAAGCATCCGCCACTCCAAGAGCGCTTACCGAATTTCATGCCCGCCATAAATTGATAGCGATGAGTCACGATCAAAACAGTGCCCGCGAACTAGGCCGGTTGGCGGCCAGCGCGGATAAAAAAAATATTCACCAGATCCTGCGCGAATACGGCGCTCAATTGATGCTCTGCCTGAAAAAAACGGCAACGCCGGGCAACCATGTGAATGTGCTTCAGCATATCCAGGGTTATTTAAAAAAATCCCTGGAAAGCGATGATAAAGCCGAATTGTGCGAAACGATTGAACGCTACCGCCTGGGCCAACTGCCGCTGATTGTGCCCATCACTTTGCTCAGGCATCATTTTCGAAGACAACCCGACCCTTTTATCGAGCAGTCTTACTACATGACACCCTACCCCCAAGAGTTGACCGTACTCAATGAAATTTGAATCCAAAAACGGCTGCTGGAAAGAGTACCTTTCTCACTTCAAATTTCGGCAGTTCCTAAGGAAGCAACGGGTTGTTCGGCAAAGGTTATCCCAGCAGGGATGCGGGCATAGAGCCTACAGGGATGGTTTTACGGCGTCCTTTGACGGGCAACCCGGTGCCGAATTTCGATCTGTAATAGGTATATTTCAGACGGTCTACTCGGGCAATCTTTAGTGCGTGTAGCTTTAGCTTTTTTTGCACTGGTTTTACTTTGGTCCACCACGCCGCTAGCCATCAAATGGAGCGGTGAAGGCCCGGGTTATTTATTCGGCGCGATGGGCCGAATGGTGATTGGCTTAGCCTGCATGTTACCGGTCCTGCTGGTGATGCGGCAAAAACTGCCCTTAACGGCTAAAGCGCTGTCGACCTATCTGGCCGTTGCCTTGCAAATCTACGGCGCCATGCTGTCGACTTATTGGGCGGCCCAATTTATTCCTTCCGGCTGGATCTCGGTGATATTTGGGTTAACACCCATGATGACTGCCTTAATGGCCGCCGTCTGGCTGACTGAAAAAAGCCTGAGCCCGACGAAAATTTTAGCTTACCTGATCGGCTTTTCGGGTTTGATGGTGATGTTCGGATCAGCGCTGGAAATCGGCCGGGAATCAGCATTAGGCATTGCTGCGGTGATGTTTTCCGCCTTCCTGCAATCAGCCAGCGCTGTCTGGATCAAGCGTGTCAACAGCCAACTACCGGCAATTTGCCAGGTCACAGGAGGGCTGTTAATCGCCGTGCCGCTCTATCTTGCGACCTGGTTCGGCATGGACGGCCAGTGGCCTGAGACCCTGCCGATAACCAGTCTGGTTTCAATCATTTATCTTGGCGCTATCGCAACGACGGTGGGTTTTGCGCTTTATTACTACGTCCTCACCCATTTGCCCGCAACCCAGGTTGCCTTGATTACATTACTCACGCCCATTTTGTCCTTACTGCTGGGCAATGCTGTGAACCACGAACCGTTAAGCTCCAAAGTGCTGACCGGCACCGCATTAATCATGAGCGCCTTGTTGCTGCATCAGGGCAGCCTGCCCGGACGCAAGCGGCAGAAAGCCGCATTAAAAAAGCGAATTTGACGAAATCAGACCCTATCGCCCAGCAATTCCCAGTTTGAACCTTTTATGTGGCATTGAGGGATGGGCGTAAGCTTTGCGAGGAACGCCTTAAAACCATACATGGAGACTTGACGGCAGCATCCCTGCTGCCGACATCCTCACAAAGCTTACGCCTCCCCTTTTTTTATCATCAAACTGGGAATTGCTGACCGGAACTTGACCTACGCAACGCCGGGGCCTTTTAACCAGGAAATAAATAATTTATAGCCCAACGCCAGCACAACGGCGCCAACGAAGAGCCCGATGATTCCGGAAAACAGCATGCCGCCTATCGCACCAATAAAGACGATGATCATCGGCAGATTGAGTCCGCGGCCCATTAAAATGGGCTTCAGGATATTGTCTATAAATCCAACACCCAGCATCCAAACCATGAATACCGTTGCAAATAAGGTGTCGTGTCCCGAAAAGACATAAATGATACACGGCACAAACAAGAGAAAAGTAGGCAGTTGCACAATGGCGATAAACAGACACAGAATCGTTAGAATACCAGCACCGGGAATGCCTGCCACAAAGAAGGCCGCTCCCGCCAGTAGCGTCTGAATCAGAGCAACACCCAACACGCCGCGCGCCACGCCGCGAATCGTGGAAGTGCATAAGACGCTTAATTCCTCACCCTGTGTTCCTGCAATGCGCTTGCCGATAGCCAAAGCCAGATGATGCCCGCCCTTGCCATAGACCCAGAGCGTTCCGGAGATAATCACCGACACAATCAATTGTAAAATAGCCAGGATCGTTGAAGCGCCGGAGGCGAGCAGCCATTGACTGACCAACTTGATCTGTGGTGCAAATTGTTTGACCGAATCAGCCAGATTTGCTGCGGTTAGCTGCCAAAAATTGAATAAGGGCTCCCCAATTAAAGGCCAGGTAGCCACTTTTTCCGGAGGTGCAGGAATAGAAAAACCTTCCTGTTGAAATTTAAGCGTCAGTTCCTGAATATTTTCAGTCAGTATCCCAGCCAAAAACACACAAGGTCCAAGAATGATGAGCAACAACAGGGTCGTTATCAATACGGCAGAAAGCTTTTCCCGGTCGCCCAGAATGGCCGATAGTGATTGATGAAGCGGATACAGGGCAACCGCAATAATGATTCCCCAGGCCAGCGGATTGATAAAAGGGCTGGCAATTTGAAAACACCAGGATACCAACAGAAAAATAAGGCCGATCTTGATGGCCGATTCCACGGCATTCCGCGTAAAGTCATCGGTAGAAACAGAAGAGCGATCGTTTGTCATAGGAATTCCCATCAGTAGTTTCCTGATTAGCAAGCTGTTTGAGCTAAATCCACACTCCCGTCCGGAAACCGGCATCCAGTGCCATGGAGGGTAAGCTGCTAACTATCCAATGGACTGAATCTTGTTAATCTCTGCCGAAATGACGCAGCCGGCTAGGGAAAAAGAGTTAGAATTGAAACTGCTTTGTAATCAAGGGTAGTTTTCAAAAATCAGGTTAGGAATCAGCACAAAATAACTTAGCCAATTGCCAGCCCTATCCCAGAGAGTACGTCTATTGACTCGGCGTTACCGTGAAAGTACACGAACTGAAGAGGGAGCGGTTGCTCGATCGACAGGTGTCGGCGGCAGGGAGCCGCCGTCAAGCCTAGACGGACGTATTCACGGCGTCCTGTCGGGCGAGTGACCGCTCTCTTTCACCTTAACACCTAGTACATTCATTTGACGTGGCGAATACAGGACTTTCATGAACGGTTAGTAGGGCCGTCATGGAAAAAACGAGGCTTCTTTGGGTTTCGGCACCATGGCTTTTTGCTCCGCGTCAACGATCCAGCCGCCGCCCATAGCCCTATACAACTGAATCAGAGCAACAAACGTATCACTGCGGGCCTGAACCAGTTCGATTTGACCTTCGTAATATTGGCGCAGCGCATCCAGCACTTCCAGATAAGAGGTATACCCCTCGTCATAGCGTATCCGCGACAGGCGCAAATAATTTTCTAAGGCTTCCACCCGCCGGGCCTGTGCACTTTGTTGTTCGTTGGATTTGGCACTGGCGATAAGACCGTCCTCAAACTCGCTGAATGCGGCAAGAATAGCTCTTTGGTAGCTGGCCAAAGCGGCTTGCTGACCTGCTTCGGCGGCTTGTACCTGACCGGCAACCCTTCCGGCTGTAAATATCGGCCCTAGCAAACGGGTGCCGATCGTCCAAAAATTAGCGCCTGGAACAAATAATTGAGCCACTTCCATGCTGGCCTGACCTATATCGCCGGTGAGCGAGACTTTCGGGAAATATTCGCCTCGCGCAACACCAATGCGGGCGTTAGCCGCAATCAGATTTTGTTCCGCCTGCTGGATGTCCGGCCTGCGAATCAACTGCTCGGAAGGCAGTCCGGCCGGGACTGGGGGCGGAGACAATTCATCCAGCGAAAGGCCTCTATCGATAGCGCCGGGAGGCCTGCCCAGCAAAAGGCTCAACGCATGTTCGGTCTGGGCAACCTGCTGTTCAAAAAGAGGAATTTGCGCGCGGCGGCGTTCAAGTTCCGATGTTGACTGACTCACTTCGATTTCCGACGAATAGCCCATGTCAAAACGCGCTTTGGCAATCCGGTTTTCCTCGACCAGCGAATCAACGGTTTGCCGGGTTATTTCCAGGCGCCGGTCCAGAGCGCGAAGCACAATATAGGTTTGAGCGACGGAACTCACCAAGGTCAAGACGACCGCATTCCTGGCTGATTCCTGCGCGAGCAAGTCTGCGCCTGCGGCTTCCTTGGCCCGTCGCAATTGCCCCCAGACATCCAGCTCCCAAAACATCGTGGCGCCTAACTGGGCTGCATCGTTATCGGGCACTTTTCCGCCAAAACCGGTCGCTTCACCACTGGGTTGGCGGCGGTCATAACCTGCCTGACCGAATATCTGCGGAAACAGACTGGCGCGGGTAGCGCCGTATACGCCCATGAACTGCTCGACATTGGCTATCGCAACCTTGAGATCCAGGTTATTCATCAATGCTTGATCGACCAACTGATTCAGCACCGGATCATGCAACTGTTCCCACCAGGGCAGATTAGCCGTTTCACGGGCATCTTCAGCGGCAAACCGCCATTGTGCCGGGGCCTCGATCTTCGGTTTCTCATAATCCGGACCCACCATAAAGCATCCGGTCAAACTGAGAGCAAGCGCACCAACAATCAATTTACTCATGATCGCTCTCCTCGTTTGCTGCCGGTAATTCTGATTTTTTATTGCCTGCCAAAGTTTCTACTGCATAAAAAAGAACAGGGATCAGAAAAATAGCAATGAAAGTGGCCGCAGTCATGCCCCCGATAACCGCGTAACCCATGACCCGGCGAGACAAGGCTCCGGCCCCACTGGCAACCGCCAGGGGCAGACACCCCAGAATAAACGACAATGCGGTCATCATGATCGGGCGTAACCGCAATCGCGCCGCTTCCAGAGAGGCGTCATAAACGCTTTTACCTTCCTCAACGCCCATCTTGGCAAACTCAACGATAAGAATCGCATTTTTTGCAGCAAGACCTATCAGCATGACCAAGCCGATCTGTGCATACAGATTATTCTCGTAGTGGCCCACCATCAAGCCGGCGAAAGCTCCGAAAATAGCTATCGGCGTACCCAACAAGACACTGAACGGCAAACTCCAGCTTTCATAGAGCGCGGCCAGAATCAAAAAGACGCAGAAAATAGCGAAACCAAAGACCACAGCAGGAGACACACCCTCTTGTGCCTTTTTTTCCTGGTAGCTCATGCCGATATAGTCATAGCCCATGTCGGTCGGCATCGTTTCGGCAAAGACCTCTTCCATGGCCTTCATCACCTGAGCCGAGCTGTATCCGGGATTCGCTGTGGCGCTGACCTGCTGACTTCGAAACAGGTTGTAGCGCATGGTAAATTCCGGCCCTTCGGTCTTGCGGATACTGGTCAGCGTTTCCAGCGGCACGGTATTGCCCTCACTGTTACGCACATAAAACTGGCCTAACGATTGGGTATCCTTGCGGTATTCGCCTTCGGCCTGCACATAGACTTGCCACTGCCGCCCAAAACGATTGAAGTAATTGATAAAACCGCTGCCCATGTAAGCCTGCAAAGTCTTGTAGACATCGGACAGCTGAACACCTTGCTTAAGCACTTTGTCTCGGTCCACATCCACAAAAATTTGCGGAACAGAGGGCAGTCCGGTCGTGAACAATCCGGCAATTTCAGGCCGTTTCTTCGCTTCGGCAATAAATTTTTCGGTATTTTCAGCAAGATAGGCCACATCTTTACCGGCTCGGTCTTCGACAATCATTGTCACACCGCCCGACGTGCCCACACCTGGAATCGCAGGTGGCGGAAATGAAAAGCCGATCGCGCCGGGCAACTGGGACAATTCCTTATTCAGATGCGCCTTGATGGCCGAATATTGCTCTTCGGGTTTGGTACGTTCGGCCCAGTTCTTGAGCGAAATGAAAAAGAACGTATTGTAGGTCGTAGTGGCTTGACTCAACATGTTGTAACCGATAACCGACGAGTAATAAGCAACCCCTGGGGTATTTTTTAGAATTTCCTCAACTTGCCGGCTAACTTCATCAGTACGTTGTAAAGATGAAACAATAGGAAGCTGGATACCGGCATAGAGATACCCCTGATCCTCGTCGGGCAAAAAACCCATAGGCACGTTTTTTCCCAGCCCGCCCGTAAGAAAGGTCAAGATGCCGAGAAAAATCATGCTGATGATGGTTTTACGAATCAGCACCGCACAAAAACTTACATAACCTTTATTTGCAACCCCGAACCAGCGGTTGAAGCCGTCAAAAAATTTCTGCAACGGACCCGTTCCACGCACACGGGGCTTTAACAGCAATGCGGCCAAAGCAGGACTCAAAGACAGCGAATTGAATGTCGAGATCATCACGGAGACGCCGACGGTCACGGCAAACTGTTGATACAATTTGCCTGTGATGCCCGGAATGAATACTGTCGGCAAAAATACAGCAATGAGTGCCAGAGAAGTACCAATAATGGGGCCTGTTACTTCTTCCATGGTCTTGAGCGTGGCTTCTTTGGGACTGAGTCCGTTTTCGATATGATGCTCAACCGACTCGACCACGACAATGGGATCATCCACCACTAGACCAATAGCCAGTACTAATCCGAACAATGACAAGGTGTTGATCGAAAAGCCCAGCACTGGAAACAGCATAAAAGTGCCGATCAGCGATACCGGCACCGCCAACAAAGGAATCAGGGTCGGCCGCCAGCCTTGCAGGAACAAAAAGACCACCAAAATAACCAGTACCAACGCTTCCAGCAAGGTATGCACGATTTCATTGATACCCTCGGTAACGGCCAGCGTGGTATCCAGAGCAACCACATATTCCAGATCTTCAGGAAAACGTGTTTTCAACTCCTCCATGGTTTTTTTAGCACTTTCAGCCGCATCAATGGCATTTGAACCCGGTAACTGGTATAGCGCAATCAAAGCGGCAGGCTTGCCGTTCAGACGTCCTACCAGATCATAGGTTTGAGCACCCAACTCGATGCGTCCTACGTCCTTGATCCTGACTATGGAACCATTGGGCTCGGCACGCAGGACGATATTGCCGAACTCCTCCTCGGTCTGCAGACGGCCTTGAGCTCGCACCGCGTAAGTAAAATCCTGACCCGGCGGTACCGGCTCGGCACCGACTTTACCCGCCGGGTTCACATTGTTTTGTGCTTGAACGGCGCTGATAATCTCGGGAATCGTGATATTGAGCTTGGCAAGCTGATCAGGCTTTACCCAGATACGCATCGCATATTGCCCGGCACCGAATACCGTGACACTGGCGATACCCTTGACCCGGGTCATCTGATCGTTGATGTTGATGTAGGCGTAATTGGCCAGAAAAATATTGTCGTAACTGCCTTTGGGAGAATAGAGCGCGAACATGATCAGTGGCGAGGCAGTCGACTTTTGCACGTTGACACCGTAATTCCGAACATCCTGAGGCAGTTGTGATTCAGCCTGTGATTTACGCATTTGCGTCAGCACTTGGTCGGTATTCGCGTCGGTCTCTACATCAAAGTTCACCCGTAAAGTCATCTGCCCGTTATTGGCATTAATGGAATACATGTAATTCATGTTATCCACGCCGGACATCTGCTGTTCTATAGGTGTAGCAACGGACTGTTCGACCGTAACCGCATCAGCACCGGTATAAGTAGTAGTGACCTGGATTTCAGGAGGCGCAATATCGGGAAACTGGGCAACCGGCAATCCGGCCATGGATACCAGCCCTATCATGACCATTAAGATGGCAATCACGATTGCCACGATCGGCCGGTTAATAAAAAATTTAGCCATGGCGGGTTAACTCCCGGCGGCAGCGGAAACATCCGCATAAGGTTTGGGGTCGACCTTTGCACCCGTCCGGGCTTTCTGGATGCCCTCCACAATAACCCGCTCACCCGTTTGCAGCCCCTGCTCAACGACAATGAGGGTGTCGACATTTTCAGCCGTTACTACCGGGCGAATTGCCACGGTGTTATCAGCGTTGACGACGGCAACCAGTTTCCGGCCCTGCATATCAATGATGGCCCGCTGGGGAATCAATAGTGCTCCCTCTCTGTTTTTGACTATCGCCCGCACCCTGGCGTATTGTCCCGGACGAAGAAAACTACCGGGATTGGGAAATAGAATAGCGGCCTGAATCGTACCGGTTCTAACGTCGACTTGACGGTCAGCAAAGAAAAATTTCCCCGGATGCTCGTAGGTTGAGCCATCGGCTAAGATGAGTTCCAATGGCCGGTTTTGCTTCGATTCCCCTCCATTCTGCCTCTCCCGGACAAACTCAAGATACTGCTGCTCGCTGAGCGGGATAAACGCTTTAATTGGATCGACCTGGGAAACCGTGGTGAGTACCGCATTCGAACTGCCGGGCCCCACCAGGTTGCCGAGTTGCGTTTTTGACAAACCTGCGATGCCGTCGATAGGCGAAGTTATTTTTGTAAAACCGAGTTGAAGCTGTGCACTGTCGACTGCGGCTCTGGCCGACATCACTTCAGCCAGAACCGAAGCTTCACGGCCTACGGCATTGTCACGATCACGCACACTCACGGCTTTTTCCGGTAACAGTCTCTTTACCCGGTCCATATCCAGCCTGGCCGTTTTCAATTGGGCTTCCTGCCGTGCTAAATTGCTGCGGGCGCCATCTAACGCAGCCTGAAAAACTCTGGGATCGATTTCATACAATAACTGACCTTTTTTGACCAGCTGCCCTTCTTGATAATGCTGTTTGATCAGATAGCCTGATATCTGGGCCAGAATTTGAGCATTCACCATTCCGTCGAGAGAACCCACCCATTCCTGATAGACGGGTACATCCCTTTGCTGTACTTCAGTAACTTCGACGACGGGCGGCGGCGGGGCCTGTATCTGTTTTTCCTTTTCACATGCGATAGTCATGAAGACCAGAATCAGCGCCAGCGGACGGATAGGATCCCACTTCTTCTGATTATCGGATTGCTGCCCTGTTACACGGGTTAGTATTTCTTTCATGCGACGCGCCCTTGTCGAAGATGAACGATTGAATAACGAATGATTTGGCTAAAGATTAGTTTGTTTTGTTACAGATGGTGCAGGAATAATACCGTCACCTGTTAAAGTCAACACACTCAAGTTGCCTCACAAAGCCACAGATTTTGATTCCGATTGGCTATTTATGGCACCTCTATGAAGCAGCAGTAACTGTGTTGATATTGTTAACCATTTCCCCTGTAATGATCCATCACTATTTTCAGAGCAGCCAAGGTATCAGGTGATGCTTTATCGAGTTTTTAGAGCCTATGGAGTAAACTCGGCAACCGGGATTATCCCGTTGAAACAGAGATCTTACGTTAAGTTTTAATCGAAACGCATAAAGGGGCTGAATACGTGAATACAGAAACGGTTAAAAAAGACATCAGTCCAGAAAAATCCCACACTGGCGGTAATTTCTGGTTTTTGTTGGCCGGATTGCTCTTTACGCTATTGGCCGTTCCGGTGACCCATCAATTTTCGGGCATGGAACGTTATTCCATGACTTTGCTATTCACTGTGTTCATGCTTGTTTCGATATGGAGTTTAGCGGCTTCGCGGCTTGTATTCCATATTGGAATACTCCTGGTTATCGGCATCACAGCCATCGTCGGCATCAACGCCTTTAGTGAAACCCACTTCTTTCAGGAGGTGCTGGGGATAGTACTGATGTTGACTTTTTGTATACTGAGCTGCTGGATTGCTGCGCGTAATGTCTTCCTTTTACATAAGGCCGACCCGAATTCACTGGCGGGCGCTTTTTGTGTTTATCTTCTGATAGGCTTGATCTGGGCGTTGTTATATAAACTATTACTTTTGTTTGATTTGGCTGCATTTACAGGCAATATCACAGCACAAGAAGAGGAACAATTTCCTGACCTGCTTTATTTCAGTTTTGTAACACTGGCTAGCCTTGGTTATGGCGATGTCACGCCGACGGGCGGTCTGGTCAGAACACTGGCTTATCTGGAAGCGGTCCTTGGTCAATTTTATCTGGCCGTCATGGTCGCCAGTCTAGTAGGCGTCTACAGTTCGCAGAGAAGAAAAGGTTAAGGAGCCCGTTATGCATACCAGAGCCACTTCCCTTCATACACTACTGATCAGGCGTTTGCTCATACTGGCAATACTCATTTCCACAGCAGTGGGTAGTTTCGTTTTTATTCGGGAATTTAACATGCTCAATGAAGCCATAGCCGACCGAAGCCGCTTGGGTAGCGAGTTATTGAAGATGCGGGTACAGGATATTGCGCAAATGAGCAAAGCGCCCTGGCAAACCGTTGTACAGACTGCGCTGGATGATTTGAAAAACATCCCTCCGCAAAGCAGCTTGGGCCGCTTTGTCTGGGTATCGGTCCGGGATCCGGAAGACCGCGAATTAGCTCAATTAACCGACCCTGATTTTCCCGATAGGGAATTGCTGATTGATGCTGCGAATCTTCAGATAGCGCCAAAAGGCAATGAGAAACTCGGCATCAAACCACTGAGCCGCATTTATACCCGGCCCAGCTTCGCAACCCTCATGCTGATCGAGGATGACAGCGGACGTTTATTGGGCATGATTCGCGGTCTCTATGCCGTCAAACCCGAAGTCATGACCACGTTCTGGAGCAATATTGCCCGATCGGTCGGCGTTTCTATTTTGATTATCATCCTGGTCTCGGCTTTACATTACCCCGTCATCAGGCGATTGCTGGACGGACTCAGCCGTTTATCGATTAACCTGCTCGATGCCAACCTGGAAACCGTTCAAGGATTGGGCAGCGCTATCGCCAAGCGCGACAGCGATACCGATGCGCATAATTTCAGAGTGACCCTCTATGCGGTACGACTGGCCGAGTCGGCGGGGCTTGAACCTTCGGCTATCCGCACACTGATCAAAGGCGCTTTTCTGCACGATGTCGGTAAGATCGGCATCCGCGATAACGTTCTGCTCAAGGAAGGCCGACTTGATACGGATGAATTCGAGATCATGAAAACCCACGTTCAACACGGCCTGGATATTGTAAACAAGTGCCAATGGCTTAAGGATGCCGGTGAAGTAGTCGGCAATCACCATGAAAAATTTGATGGCACGGGTTATTTAAAAGGACTGAAAGGAGAGGAAATACCACTTTCGGCTCGTATTTTTTCCATCGTGGATGTGTTTGATGCACTCACTTCTGAACGCCCTTACAAGTCCGCATTCAGCTTGGATGAATCGGTTGAAATACTGCAGAAAGGGAAAGGAAGCCAGTTCGATCCAAAATTGCTGGAACTGTTCGGCACCCTCGCACCCTCGCTTTATGACACTTACAGTCATCATGAAGCGCAAGCGAGAAGCGAACTCAAACGAATTGTCCAATATTACTTTAAAGGCGATATCGGCGAACTGATGGAGGAAAATTTCGGTTAATCCGTTCAACCGATAACGATTTTACCGTTATCATGCGCAGAGAGAGCTACATTTTTTCTGATCTAAGGTTTATTTATGCAGATATGGGTTGATGCGGACGCTTGCCCTAAAGCGGTCAAAGACATTTTGTTCAGAGCGGCGGAACGTACTACGATCATCACGACCCTGGTCGCAAATCAGTTTATTCAAACGCCGCCCTCGCGCTATATTAAATTCATGCAGGTCAGATCCGGCTATGATGAAGCCGATAACGAGATTGTCAAAAGTTTGAGCGCAGGCGACCTGGTCATTACCGGTGACATTCCGTTAGCGCACGATGTGATTGGCAAGGGCGGTCACGCGATCAATCCTCGCGGTGAACGCTATACCCTGGACAACATCAAGGAGCGTTTGAATATGCGCGACTTCATGGATACGCTACGTGGCAGCGGAATCGATACCGGCGGACCGTCCGCATTAAATTCCCGCGACATACAGGCATTTGCCAACCAGCTGGATAAGTTTCTGGCACAATTCGGCAAAAATTAAAGCAATCCCCCGTATCGAATTTATTTCCGGCGATCTGCTATCCGCTACCCAGTCTTCTGTATGAGGTACTGCGATCGACACCCAGCAATTTGGGCGTCTGTATTTTGTTACCGGCGGTTTTCTCCAGCACATAATTGATATATGCCCGCTCAACATCTTGTAAAGTCCAGCCTTGCTGTAATGCATTTTGCAAAAAGCCTTCGGCTTCCGGAAGCTGTGATGCCTGCGCCAAATCTTCCAATAACAACGTATCGTGCTCTGTCAGCGCAATAGCCCGTTCCAGAATATTAGCCAGTTCACGAACGTTACCCGGCCAATGATAAGCACGAATCCAACGTAAAACTTCAGTTGAAATAAGAACCGGCGGCTTGCTCGAACAATCCGGCCCGGTCCTGCCGTGCATCGGTATAAGCCTCTTTATTATTTGGCAACATGCTGCAGCCACACCTGACCATTCCAAACGTCGAAAATCACATTACGGTGACCCGTGCCCCCCAGATGCTCGGCTGTTAACTTAAAACCATGCTTTTTCAACAAACTGCGGCCAACATTGATATTGTTAGTTGGCACACTCAATGGACCGGTTTTATGCTGACCGGGAAACTGATTGCCGCCGCCGAACATTTTGACTTCATAATCGTGGGGCCAACTGCCAACTTTATGCAATTCGCCCATGAATAAAGTCACGGCGTCTTCCGCATAACGTCCATCAAGCTCGGTTTTTCCGGACCGACCGCGATGCATAGGTAACAGGTAGTGACACATGCCACCAATTCGCATACGCGGATGCCACATGGTTATCGCCACGCAGGAACCCAATAAGGTTCTGATGCGGGTTTCATGATCCCCGAAGTAGAATTCGCCTGGCTGTAAGAAAATATCGATGAAAAATTCGGGTTTGTGTAGCGAGCTAAGCATATCCGGGTTTTCTGTAAATCGATGGGGAAATCATTTTCAAGTCGCATTTAATACCGTTCAATGATTCAGAATGGCTTATGAAAAAATAGCCGCCCGGCTTTAGATAATGCTGCATGCGTTCGATCAAGCGTTGTTTGGTCGCCATATCAAAATAAATCATGACGTTGCGCAAAAAAATCACATCAAAGCTACCCAGGTCAGGAAGTGTGTCGATAAGATTGGCATGGATAAACTTAACCCGTTTGCGCAAGACGGGATCAACCAGAAAAAAACCTTCATACTCATCGCTACCTTTCAAACAATATTTTTTCAACAGCGGCAGCGGGATTTTTTCAGCAGCTTGCAGCGGGTATAAACCATGCCTGGCTTTTTCAAGAATCCGGTTGGAAATATCGGTCCCCATGATGTCCCATTGATTGGTTTTGGCGTATTCAGCCAATACCATCGCCAAGGTATAAGCCTCCTCTCCGCTGGAACTGGCTGCACTCCAAACACGAAAAGACTGGCCGGAAGCAGGCGAAGAGAGAATATCGCTTTTGATAAAGTCGAAATGCTTATGTTCCCTAAAAAAATAGGTCTCATTAGTGGTCAGCAGATCAATAGCCATCATGGTTTCTTTCTCAAAACCAGGCTGGTCAAATAAACGAAAATATTCGCTATAGCTGGTAAAGCCATGGTGGCGCAAGCGCTTGTCCAGTCTTCCTGAAACCAGCGCCTGTTTACTGTCGTTCAATACGATACCGGTATTTTTATAAAGATAATCCTTTATCCAGTTGAACTCCTGCTTTTGCAGTACCGGCGAGCCTGAATAATGAGTTCTACCCTGCAAAATCAGTTACCTCCGATTACAGGTGCATTAGGAGGCGCTTTACTTAAACTCAGCATGTCTTCTACAGACAATACCCGACTTACATTCAACAGGATCATAAACCGATCATTTCGTTTAGCCATGCCGGTTATGAAGTCTGGACGTATGCCTGCACCAAAACTGGGTGGAGCTTCGATTTCATCCTCATCGATGTCTATGACCTCATTTACCGCATCTACAATAATGCCGATATCCTGCTGGCCAATGTCTTCACCTTCACTAGTCGTTTCAACGATGATGATGCACGTCCGTTTTACGATTTGCGTATTACCTTTACCAAAACGAGCGCTTAAATCGACAATCGGCACGACACTTCCACGCAGATTGATCACACCACGCACGAAAGAAGGCATCATCGGCACTTCAGTCAAATTACCGTAATCGATGATTTCCTTTATATTTAAAATCCCGAAAGCGTAAATGTCTCCCCCCATTACGAAGGTAAGATACTGACCACTGGCCGCCATAGCAGGCTTCGAGGTCTTTATTGCAGGCAATTGTTCATGAGTTGTTGCGATCTCTGTCATGGCGATGCTCCTAGAAGCGCTCGAACTTGCTTAAGTCGAAATCGCTATCCACACTAGCGCGACCCATCTGTATTACCGGTTTGGATTTTTGCACTTTGCGAACATTTTTGGGAGTGGCATGTCCAAATGAGACTTGGTTACCCTCGATTTTGAAAAAAGCCATCAACGATTGTAATTGCTCAGCCTGCCCGGTCATTTCTTCAGCCGTTGCCGCCAGTTCTTCACTTGCAGAAGCGTTTTGCTGAGTCAACTGATTCATTTGATTCATCGCAGTATTGATTTGACTGACACCAGACGACTGTTCGTGTGATGCGGCAGCAATTTCCTGCACCAGATCGGAAGTTTTGGCGATACTGGGCACAATATCGTCTAACAGCTTGCCAGCGCTTTCGGCAGTTTTAACACTGTTTTCCGCTAATTCGCCGATTTCCTGCGCTGCAACTTGGCTGCGTTCTGCCAGTTTACGCACTTCCGCTGCCACTACCGCAAAGCCTTTGCCGTGGTCCCCTGCCCTCGCCGCTTCAATTGCCGCATTCAACGCCAACATATTTGTTTGATAGGCAATGTCATCGATGATACCAATTTTGGAAGCAATCTCTTTCATGGCTTCTACAGTCTGCTTGACGGCTATGCCGCCTTCGGCTGCCTCTTGCGAAGCCTTGCCGGCCATACCCTCGGTTATCTGGGCATTCTCGGCATTTTGATTGATGCTGGCTGCCATTTGTTCGATGCTGGCGCTGGTTTCTTCCACACTGGCGGCCTGTTCACTGGAGGCTTGCGAAAGTGACTGCGAGGTGGCGCTGATTTGCTCCGAGGCATTGCCGAGCTGACTGGTGGCATTAATGACTTCGGCAATGGTATGGGATAGTTTGGCGATGGTGTTGTTGACGGTGTCTTTGAAGTCAGCCAACTGGCCCTTGTAATTGCCATTGACGGTGCGGGTCAAATCACCCTGTTCGACCAACGTCAATACTTCCACGGCTTCGTTTACGGGCAGAATCACTCCATCCAACGTATTATTGACACCTTCCACAATTTTGCGGAAATCACCTTGATGATTGCTGACATCCGCACGGGTTTGCAGGCGACCTTCCATTGCTGCCATGGCTAGCATATCGGCATCAGCCACAAGTGCATTGATGGCACCGATACAGGTATTCAAGTTGTTTTTGATAACGTTGAAATCACCATTGTAGCTATCCGTAATTTTCGCTGGAATGGCGCCCCTGGAAATAGCATCGACATAGTCGGCGGCAACATTCAACGGACCTATTACAGCATCCAATATGTCATTTACGCCTTGAACAATTTTGCGGAAGTCGCCTTGATGATTATTGACATCGGCACGAGTTGATAATTTACCCTCTACAGCAGCTTTAGAAAGCATGGTGGCATCCACTACCAACGCCCTGATATTGCTTCGGACCAAATCAATAGCTTCATTGATAAATTTTTTCTTGCCGGGTAATTTTTCAATATCCGCATCAAGATTGCCTTTACCGAACTCCATAAAACAATTGATAGCCATTTTTTTGGTATTGATATGGCCGTTGACCATGTCGTTCACACCCTGCGCCATGGAATTAAAGCTGCCCTGAAACTTGTTGACGTCGACACTAACGCCTATATCGCCTTTGTCATGTTCTGCCGCCATATGCGCCATTTCACTCAACAGCATTTTGATGGTATCACTCATTCGCTTCATGGCGGCCAAGACACTGACGGTATCACCAGCATTCAGATTAATCTGAGACGAAAGATCACCGGAAGCTACTTTGGAAGCCACTTCGGCGGCAAAAACCGGCTCACCGCCCAATTGGCGCATCAGATTTCTAACTATGAAAAAGCCCAGCGCACCAATTATGACTACCGACAGTAATGTAATGACGACCGAAACAGTGATCGCATTGGATTGAATTTCAACGGCTTGATCAGATGAGTTTTTACCCAATCTTTGGTTGTATTCACTGTGTTTTCGAAACGCATCAAGCAGCTTATCGACAATTTCCTCAGCATTCATCAACACTTCACGCGCCTCAGCTTTTTTATTTTGCCGAGATAGATCGCGAACATTCAATCTGATTTTGTCGTACTCTGCCAACGCGGCTTTGTCTTGAACAAAGAGCCGCTTATCCTCATCATCGGCCAAATACTGTTCGTATTCAGCCAAAAACTTATCTACATTGGCACGTTTGGTTTCTATTTCGTTTTCGATGCTGGCCATCAACGCGCTATCGGTTTCTGTCAAGTGTTGCCAAACATGCAGTCCGACTCCGGATATTTCGCCTAATGAGTCATTGAGTAGAAAAACGCTGGGCAAGGTGTTAATCGTGTTGAAATTGGTGGCAGTATAAACTTTGTTAATTTGTACGTAATTGAAACCGGCCAAACTTGCCAGACCCAAGACTGCAGCCCCAATTAATAATAATAATCGTTGTGTGACTGTCATCGATAATTCCTCAAGGTATATTTTATTTATTGTGCTCATGCAGAGGCTAAGAACCTCATGCTCTTCATGATGAGACTGGTCATCCCGAAAGTCAGCTTCCGTTATAGTCGCCAACTGATAAAAAATTTAGTGCTTCATTTTTAATTCCTTCAATCCAAGTCGAGAAATTCATGGGTTCAGGGGCATTTAAGGACAATGGCTAGGTTTAAACTTAAATCTAATCCGGGCAAAACTTTGTGACTCTCGCATTACAAATGCGCCTGTTTTTTCAATGTTACAATCGCGACACCAACCTGGCTGGAAGCCGCAGCAAAAGCACTGCCGCTGTCCAATAAGGATTCTGCTTTTTCATATTGCCCCTGATTAATGATTTCGGCGACTTTGCCGGCCTCGCGATGAAACGCCGCGTGTTTATTCAGGCAGTCATGAAAACTCGACAAATGCTGGTATTGCTTTTGCCCACCACCGTGCAGCCATTTACCCAACTTGCAGCAATCGTCCCTGCCGATGGTGGCGGCATCCATGAACTCGCGCTTACTGATACCTGACCGCAGTTTAATTTTCCATTCGCTGTGCGCCTGTAAAGCGGCATCCAAATCAATAGTGTCATCTGATAGTGCATTTGAAAATGTGGCTTTGGGCTGCTCTGGCCGACGCGGTGTTTTAAGAGCCGTCTGGCGCGAGGTTGGTCCGGCTTTACCGATTTTGAAGAAACTCATCAATGATTGCAGTTGCTCGGATTGTCCCGTCATTTGCTCGGCCGTCGCGGCGAGTTCTTCGCTGGCAGAAGCGTTTTGCTGGGTAATCTGATTCATCTGGTTCATGGCGTTGTTGACCTGACTGACACCGGCCGATTGCTCCTGAGAAGCGGCGGCGATTTCCTGAACCAGATCGGAGGTTTTGGCAATGCTTGGAACAATTTCATCCAACAATTTGCCCGCACTTTCGGCTGTTTTCACGCTGGACGCCGCCAGCTCGCCGATTTCCTGCGCTGCGAACTGGCTGCGTTCCGCCAGTTTGCGTACTTCTGCGGCCACTACAGCAAATCCTTTACCATGATCACCGGCTCGCGCCGCTTCAATGGCAGCGTTCAAGGCCAGCATATTGGTTTGATAAGCAATGTCGTCAATGATGCCGATTTTGGCGGCGATGTCTTTCATGGCGGCTACCGTCTGTTTCACGGCATGGCCGCCTTCAATGGCTTCTTTGGATGCTTTACCGGCCATTCCGTCGGTGATTTGGGCATTTTCAGCATTTTGGTTGATGCTGGCAGCCATTTGTTCGATGCTGGCACTGGTTTCCTCAACGCTGGCGGCCTGCTCGCTAGCCGCTTGCGACAGGGATTGCGAGGTAGAACTGATTTGCTCGGAGGCGTTGGCCAATTGATCTGCCGCGTTAATGACATCACCAATGGTTGTTGATAGATTCGCAATGGTGCTATTGACGGTATTTTTAAACTCGGCAAGCTGGCCTTTGTAATCACCGGTGATCGTCCGAGTCAAATCGCCCTGTTCGACCAAGGTTAATACTTCTCCGGCTTCATTGAGCGGAAGGATCACACCATCCAGGGTTTTGTTGACACCTTCGACAATTTTCCGGAAGTCACCTAGGTGTCTGCTGGCATCCGCTCGGGTTTCCAGACGACCCGCCTCAGCAGCAAGCGACAACATCATGGCGTCGGCAACCAGAGCTTTGATATTGGCTCGTACTTGCTCGATGGTTTCGTTAATAAATTTTTTCTTGCCGGGAAAGCTTTCGATCACTGCATCCATGTTGCCTTGACCAAATTCCATGAAACAGGCCATCGCTTTTTTCTTGACCATAATGTGTCCTGACACCATGTCGTTGACGCCTTTGGCCATCATCCGATAACTGCCCTTAAAACGGTCTTCTTTGATGATGACGTCAATATCTCCCATATCATGCTGTTCGGACATAAAACTCATTTCTTCAATCAGGCCTTCCAGAGCATCAATACACGTATTCAGATTGTTTTTGATGACATTGAAGTCGCCGCTGTAGTGGTCGGTGATCTTTGCCGGAATCGAACCTTTAGCGATGTTGTCTACGTACTCTGCCGCCACATTCAAAGGGAAGATCACCGCATCCAAGGTGCTGTTGACACCTTGCACGATTTTGCGGAAGTCACCTTGATGCTTTGTCTCATCCGCACGGGTCGATAGCTTGCCGTCTAAGGCTGCTTGCGACAGCATGCTGGCATCGGCTATCAGTGACTGGATAGAAAATACAGCCGATTTGATACCTTCGTTAAGCTGATTGAATTCAATACCGTAATTGTTGTGGTCGCGCTGCGGCATTTCGCCTCTTCCGAGCAAGCTCATCGCGTTGATCATTGAATTGACAGGCCGCAACACGCTCATCACGAGATACCAGCTAAACGCCAGAAAGCCCAATAACAGAAGTGATACGACTATTATTGTGATGTTGATGGCGCCATCGAGCCGCGCTATACGAGCATCCAAAGCACTGTGCAAAAATTTGCTGAATCCAGCCGACAACGCGAAATTTTGTTGAATGGCTCCCGTCAAGATGCTGAAAAATTCATTTGCTGAAAAATCGAGATTAGTGGGTTGCAATATTTGGGTTTCGGTTAACGCCATGGCTTGTCTGGCATCGGCGCTGGCTTTAATTAATTCGGAACGGGTATCGACGTCCATATTGCCAATTCTGGGAATATTTTCGTCAATTATCGCCAATGTTCTTTTGGTATTAGAGACCACCTGAAGCAGATTAGCCTCTTCTGCCGGGGTGAGTATTTTTCTTAGCAAAATCGGAGAGCCTATGCCTCTCAATAAACCCAATCGCTCAGATAGGTCAGGGAATAAGCTGATTGCCAAAAATTGCGCGTAGTAAGTATTGGTCTCAGGGTCCAACGCTAAGCCAGAAACATCGGCCACCTTTCGGTTAAAAGCATGCAATTGCTCGATAAACACGCCATGCTTGACCATATTGGTTGTCGCATCGAATGTGTCAGCAAAGGTTACGAGCTCTTGCCACGAGTCCTGTAAGGCTCGCCACGACTGAGTCAAACCCAATTCCGACAAATGGTTATCCATCGAGGTAATATGGGCAATCTGTTGATTAATTTCGTTGCGTTTGGTATCACGGCTAACGATCTGCTGGCTATTGCCGGCAATCACCATCGCATTTAAGCCACGGTGTTCTACGACTAGCCTGATGAATTGGATGGTTTCGGTGGTGTAATCCACTCCCTGTTTTTCTTTTAAGGCAAAATTCTTTTCCTCAATACTGCGCCCTACCATTAAATAAGTCGGTACGGCGAACATTAAAATAGCCAGCACGATAAGAACGACAAATTTTTGCCAGAGTTTTATCTTGCTTAAAATGCTTGATAATTTTCCTTGCTTGAAAGGATCTTTGATACGACCGGCTTTGATATCCGCGTAAAACGCCGACGCTTTCTCAACTTCGCTCCTGTCCGGTTTGAATCGAATAGAACGATAGCCAACCACTTGGCCTTCGTTGTAAATGGGTGACACGTTGGCTTCCACCCAGTAATAATCGCCTTTTTTTGAGCGGTTTTTGACCAACGCTTGCCACGTAGATTCCGATTTAAGGGTGCGCCACATCCATTCATAAGCCTCTTCCGGCATGTCGGGATGCCTCACAATGTTATGAGGTTGCCCAAGCAACTCTTCCTCGGTAAAGCCACTCAGTTTCACAAACCCAGGGCTGGCACTGGTAATGTTGCCGCGTAAGTCGGTGGTTGAGGTCAGAATATCGCTTTCCGAAAAATTCAGTTCAACATCTGTAACAGGTTGATTATTTCTCATGGATATTTCCTTGAAAACGCTATGGCGATAATCGCCTGTGAGCTTGAGAATGAATTAATGCAAGCTACGATGACTGCTATGCTCCACAGAACTTACCAATATCGGCACATCGAGTATAAGTGCCACTTCGCCACTTCCCAGGATGGTTGAGCCTCCCAGCCCTTCAACATGGCCAAATAACTTGCCCAACGGTTTGATCACCGTCTGAAATTCACCAATTAACCGATCGACCACCAAGCCTGTCTTGATGCCCGAAGAGTGCACCACGACCACGTTAGGCCTGCGCGGCTGATCCCCCTCAATATTGAATAAATCGCGCAAGCGGATAAAAGGCAATACTTCGCCACGCAAATCCATGTAATCACGGCTGCATAAATCGCCGGTCATCTCCAGGCATTCCACTACACGATCCAGGGGAATGACATAAGATGACTTACCCACACCCACCAAAAAACCGTCGATAATGGCTAATGTCAGCGGCAGACTGATACGAATGGTGGAACCAAGACCCGGCGTACTATTGACTTCTATATCGCCACGCAAATCAGTAACATTGCGTTTGACCACATCCATTCCCACACCGCGACCCGATAGATTGGAAACCTGTTGGGCAGTGGAAAAGCCGGGTTCGAAAATCAAGGCGTAGATTTCGTGATCGGATAAATGCGCATCTGCTGCTACCAAGCCTTTTTCGATGGCTTTTGCCAGGATACGGTTTTTGTCCAGACCGCCACCGTCATCGCTGACTTCTATGATGATGTTGCCGGATTCATGATAAGCATTTAGCCGTAACTCACCTCGACTGGATTTGCCACGCGCCAAGCGGACTTCAGAGGATTCAATACCGTGATCCATGGCGTTACGCACTAAGTGCATAAGCGGATCACCAATTTTCTCGACAACGGATTTATCGACTTCGGTATCACCGCCCGTAATCACCAGGTTAATATCCTTACCCAATTCCTTACCGACATCTCGCACCACTCGCTGAAAGCGGCTAAATGTGCCGCCAATGGCGACCATACGTAATTGCAATGCACTGTCGCGAACTTCCTCGACCAAACGTAACATTTCGCCGGTGGACTCTAACAAAGCACTGTCATTGGTATGCCCGGCACGTAGCTTGACGCCCGCCCCGGATATAACCAATTCGCCAATCAAATCAATGAGTTTGTCCAGACGCTCTGCATCGACGCGGATACTTTGATTTTCGCGGGCTTTTTGTTCTTTTATCTGTTTTTGTTTTTCCAGCGCTGCATTGACAATCGGTTGCTGTACTGAATGCTGCTCGATAAGAATTTCGCCGATGGGTTGTTTGTGTTGAATAGATTGAGATTCGTCGCCGGTCAGCGTCTCTTGGTCCTGCCGGTTGAGCGCTTCTTCCAACTCGCGACGCGTCAAGGCGCCACTTTTTACCAGCAGCTGGCCGAGAAACGCTTCATCTTCCGGCAACTCATTGATCAGCGCGATAAAATCCTCAATCTTACTGTTCATCGGCAGAATGCGGATGGTGCTGGTATCCATTACAAAGTCGAATACGCCTTCGATCTCTTCTTTACTGCAATCGCTTTTCAAATGAATTTCAAACCCGAGATAACAGGTTTCCGGATCCATATCTTCCGGTTCCGGCATAGACTCGCTAATAGTCGTTAACTGAGCAATTTCACCCAATGTGGCCAAATAACGGATAAATGCCAAAGGGTCCATTCCGTCCCTCAACACATCGACGCCAAAGCGTAGCGATAAATGCCAATTACCGCTATCGACGTTTCCGCCACCGCCCATGGATTCAATTTGATCCTGTTGCTCAGAGACGGCCACTACCTTGTGCGGGATGGGAACGGGTTGCATGAACTTTTGTAAATCGGCTAGCAATAACTGACCCGCTGCGGTAAGTTCAGGGTCTGAAGTCGCTTGACCATTAGCGACATTACCCACCAACAGATTGATATGATCACAGCAAGGCAGTAATACAGCGATTAAATCCGCCGAAATGGGGATTAATCCGTCACGCACGTTATCGAGCAGACTTTCTACGACATGGGTAAAGGCAACAATATGGTCCAAGCCAAATAATCCGGATGAGCCTTTGATGGTATGGGCGGCACGAAAAATGGCGTTGATCCGTTCAGCAGGATCCTCTCCATCTTCAAGATTGAGCAAATCATCCTCCATTTGCTGGAGCAACTCGAAACTTTCAGCGGTAAAGGTCAACAGCGCATCTTTCATTAAGTCGTCGAAACTCATTACTTATTCCTCGGTATGGGCTAAAACAACTTGATCGCCAAACACAGCCGTAAGATTGGCCAATTCCATAATTTCCAACACAGGCTTGCTATGCATCGCAAATTTTAGAGATTTACCGGCCTTTGCGGCTTCGCGTTTGATCAGTATCAAAATTTGTAACCCAGCCGTGTCGATTTCGACAACCTGGGAAAGATCGATCTCCAGATTGCTACCCGTGTCAAGAAAAGCAAGCAAACCGGTTTTCATCTCTGAAGCAGTAAAGATAGTCAGTTCATTTTCGATGGTAAGAGTTTGCATAGGCTTATTAAAATAGGTATCAACAAAACAAAACGTTGGATTTTGAGCTGTGGCTTATCAAGCTTTGCCAACTTGAAAACTGCAAAACATTAACGATTAGGTATTTTTCTGTCCGCCAAATTAGGGCAAGATCAGTTTTGACACTGCCGCAAGCATTTGGGCGGGTTGAAATGGCTTGACCACCCAAGCCTTGGCGCCTGCAGCTTGACCCTCCTGCTTTTTACCTTCTTGCGATTCTGTGGTTAGCATAATTACGGGGGTGAACTTGTATTCCTGTATTTTTTTAGCTTCTTTTACAAAGGTAATACCGTCCATATTAGGCATATTCACATCGGAAATGATGAGGTGAATTTTTTGTCCATTAAGTTTGCTGAGTGCATCCTTACCGTCCACCGCTTCGATCGTGTCGTAACCTGCGCTCTTTAAAGATATGCCCACCACTTGACGGATGGAAGCAGAGTCGTCAACTATTAAAATGGTTTTTGCCATGTTTATTCCTAGAAAAAAGTGATTTCGGGTGCGGATTGAGAAACGCGGGTCTTCGCCTGACCATGGGCATTATGCTCAGCCTCCATGGTGTAGGTGCTTTTGAGTGTATCCAGCAAATGTGTGTTATTCAGTGGCTTTAGCAACCCAATACCGCCTGAATGGCTTTCACTGACGAAACGAGGAAAATCGTCGATGCTATCCCGGACATGACATAAGACTTGACCAATCCTATCTTGAAATTGAAATTGGATCAGCGATTCATCAATTTCGGCTCTAATATTGCGCGCAGAGTGGCCAAGATTGTTCGAGTAATGCTGTTGAGCTTCAAATACGTGTTGCAAATTATTTAAAACTGCTTGGATATTATCGTTGGAGGCCGCAACGGCTAAGGCTTCGTCTGCAGTACTTTTTTCGACAGCAGTCAAGGCTGCATACATGGCTGAATTTATCTGTTCCACTTTGGTGCCAATCAATTTCCCGGTTTCCCCGGATAAATGAGACAGTTTTCTAACTTCATCGGCAACAACGGCAAAGCCTCTCCCCGCTTCACCGGCACGCGCTGCTTCAATGGCCGCGTTCAAGGCAATCAGGTTGGTTTGTCCGGCAATACGCGCAACTTCTGTTGCCATGTTTTTTAACTCTTCGATATATCCTGATAATGAGCGAATATGCGTCAGCACAACCAGATTTTCCTCAAGCGCTGATTCGAGTGAATTGACTACTTGCTGCAAGCGCAGATTGCTTGCGACAAATATGTCTCCGTCACTGCTGCTTAACGAGGCACCGTTAGCATTCAAGGCATTATCCAGATTGACAGTGATAGACGAAAAACGCTGCGTTAGTTGGCTTATTGCCAACTCCATTTCATGGCGGGACATCTCGACATGCTTAGACCAGGCAGGGGTAATTTGTTGGGCAAAATCATTGATACTTTCAACGTAACGATTTACGGAATCAATATTCAATGCCTCATTACTGTCAATTGGTGACTGAATCAGAGCGGGTGCGGCTTTTTTCCCCATCCAGAATCCAAGACTAACGCATGTCAAACCGGTAACAATCAAAATTAAAACTTGGTAAAGGTACATGGCAGTTATTCCTGGTTCCTTTTTACAAATACTTGGTTAAAAAATAACTTTTCGGCTCAGCAAGATTTGCTGCGGCTGGGTGACTCGCTTGCCAGAGCTCCGTAAATAATTGCGTGAGGCATGCCAACTGCTTTCCCCGCAACCGACACTTGTCAATCCAACCATAGTCCCCTTTCAAAAAATTGAAGGCCTTATTTCATGTTCGTTCCTAAGCCTGTTACTGCAATGAAATACAACAGCAAGTGATGGTGGCTTGCTGTCATACCTGCTGATCAAGACGCGTAAATCAGTAATCGTCGAGTTACGTCAAACTTACGATCAACCTGCGATACATTGGCTCGATAGATCAAAAGACTTTTCTAGGAAGCCAAAAATAGTCGCGATAAGGTCGTCTTTGCTACGATGACTTTCATGCAAAGCATAGTCACGAATCCATCATTTACAACCCAAGCCCAAAAGCACCTCACGATAACGGGCTTCACTATTCGTGCGTATCAATACTATGATCCTAAAAGCAATGGCAAGATCTGGGCAGGGTTCAAGCATGTCAAACAATCGGAGGAGCCGGTCGAACTCAAAGGCGAATTGAACAAGAAAATCTAGCAACAGCTCAAATTCGATATGCTATTCATCGACCAGCCGGGGCCACCTGTTGATGAAAAAACAAGGCATGCACAATCTGTTTCAGCTGATCAATGCGCTGACCACTAACAAGGAATTAAACAATTGGGGCGATTTTTTTAACGATGATGGCGTTGCCCTGGCCATCGTCGATCGCATCATTGACACATTTGTCTGCTACCAAAGGTAAACTATCGACTCAAATCAAAGCTAAATCACGCATCTCTCAGCCATAAGCAACTGATTTAAAAACTATAAAATGTATATAGAAAAAAGTTCATCGTACATTTTCCCCCTTGCCACGACACATTAAATCCAATCAAAATTCGACACTTTTTGAGTATATTTATTCTGAGATATCGCCTAAACTGGCAACCAAGTTTTATTTTTAACAGGACTTTTTACCGCTATGACTACACGTCGTTTGATTCACAAACCCATACTAACGTCAATCAATGCCGTATTTTTAGCTGCATTACTCAACGGTTGCAGTTCAAATCCAACTAATCCGGATGACCCATGGGAAGGCTGGAACCGTGGCACACATGATTTTAACGATGGCGTCGACCGATACGTATTGAAACCGGTTGCCAAAGGTTATGAGACTATTACACCGGATATTGTCAGCCAGGGTGTAACCAACTTTTTCAGCAACATCGATGATATCGGCGTTTTCATCAATGATGTTTTTCAGCTGAAAATGCTGCAGGCAGGCAAGGATTTCAGCCGGTTCATGATCAACACATCCGCAGGCGTTGCAGGCTTTGTCGATGTTGCCAGTATGGTCGATTTACCTAAGAACAATGAAGACTTTGATCAGACCTTAGGCTATTGGGGCGTTCCATCGGGCCCTTACCTGGTTCTGCCGTTTTTTGGCCCCAGCTCACCGCGAGGCGTGGCCGGTCTTATGGGCGATGCTTTGATGGATCCGCTTAACTATGCCATGTTTGCCGGAGCAGCCGTCAGTGCAGCCTCTTCAGCCGCCAATGCATTAGACGTCACAGATCAACGCGCAGGCCTGCTTTCTACTGAAAAGCTGGTGGATGAAGCATCCGTCGATCGCTATGATTTTATTCGTTCCTCTTATCTGCAACGCCGCAACTATCTGATACATGATGGCAATGTACCCGATGAAGAAGGCGATTTATTGAGCGCAGATGACCTGAACGGCGACTTCGGTGAGGGCGGCGGCGATGACAGCACGCCGCATCATCTTGAATTGAGCAGCCCGCCTAAAGAATAATGGGAAACTATGCCCCAATCCCCCTATCCACTTGACTGGTTCGATATAGACCCGGCGGTATACGAAAGAACAGCATCGCTATTCGGGTCAGTCAAAAATATGCTCGGCGTAAAGATGAAACTGCATGCGCAGAATCAAGCCGGGCAAGGGGATATTTTTTTATTCAATCATTTTTCCCGCTTTGAAACATTCATTCCGCAAATCCTGATTCATGAAAAAACCGGCGCATACTCTTGCGCCGTGGCTTCAGGCGAATTTTTCAGGGAAGACACTCTTCTGTCCCGCTATTTAAAATCAGCGGGCGTTTTCCCCCATGATCACCCCCGCCTCTTTCCCTTGCTGGCAAGTCAGATTTTTCGGGGCCGCAAGGTCATTATTTTTCCTGAAGGCGGCATGGTTAAGGACCGGCGCGTTATGGACAAGGAAGGCCGTTACCGTATTTTTTCCCGGATAACCGGCGCACATCGCAAACATCACACCGGCGCGGCTGTATTGGCCCAGGGTATTGAAGCCTTTAAAGCCACCATCCGCAATGCCTATTCAAACAAGGACTACGCACAATTGCTGCGCTGGAAAGATGAACTGAGGCTGGATAGCCTGGAACAACTTTTGATTGCCGCAATCAAGCCCACGTTGATTGTTCCTTCCAACATTACCTTTTACCCCATCCGTTCTTCTGAAAATTTATTACAAAAAGGCGTGGAGTTGATATCCAACGGCCTGAACATGCGCCAAACCGAGGAACTTTTGGTCGAGGGCAATATTCTGCTGAAAGATACTGACATGGACATTCGCATGGGAACGCCCGTCGATCCTTATGAAGATTGGCATTGGTGGAATCGCCATTTGCTGGAAATGGTCAAGTCAGAATTCAAATCTCTGGACGATGTCTTTAAATTGCACACGGCCCCTAAAAACTGGAAACAAAAACTGCTGGGGGTTTACTTTAAAAAAAGTGCGGGCAACACACGTAACCGCTATATGGTCAACATCTACGCCAATGTGACGGTCAATTTGAGCCATATTGCCGCAAGCCTTATTATGCATTGCATCAGATCCGGTCAACTGAAAATCGGCAAGGACCGCTTTTATAAAACGCTTTACATTGCGGTTAAACATCTGCAAAACAACACGCGTATCAACCTGCACAGAAGCCTTCTGAATCCTGACGAGTATATTGACCTGACGCAGGGGCTCAGCAAACGTTTTAAACAGTTTATTTGTGTCGCCAAAGAAAGCAAACTGATCACTGAAGACGAAACAGACTATCACTTTCTGCCCAAATTATGTCAGGCGTATGATATTGATACCATACGCCTGGAAAACCTCATCGCGGTCTATAACAACGAAGTCTGGCCAATTTCCGATGTAAGGAATACCGCTATTGGCGCACTGACTGAATATCCTCACACTTCCGCCCGGCAAATGGCCAGCTGGCAGTTTGAGGATGAACTAAGGGCGCTGCTGTGGGAACAAAAGTCCTACCGCAAAGCGCGTTACGACGACATCAACCGGAAAGAGTCTGCAACGGCAGATGCTTCCCCGTATTTACTGCATCCTGCCCACTCAAATGGTAAAGGGGTGCTGCTTATTCATGGTCTTCTGGCAAGACCTGCGGAACTGCGTCATTACGGCGAACATCTGGCTCAACAAGGCTACACCGTGATGGGCGTCCGGCTGAAAGGTCACGGCACGTCACCTTATGCGCTTAGAGCTCAGGCGATGGAAGACTGGTTTGCGTCCGTCGTTCGCGGATTTTTCATTCTCAACGCTTATACAGAGCGGATTGCCGTTGCCGGTTTTTCTACCGGAGGTGCGCTCGCACTTAAACTGGCGGCTCATTATCCGGAGCATATCATCGGTGTGGTCGCCTCCTCTGTCCCGATCAAATTCATGCGCAAATCCTTTATGCTCATCCCTTTTTTGCATGGTACCAATAAACTGGTCGAATGGGTTTCAAGCTACGAAGGCGTAAAACCTTTTATCGAGAACGACACTGAACACCCGGATATCAACTACCGCAACACGCCGATTAAAAGCCTCTACGAATTGAGACGTTTGATTTTCGACCTCTATGAACTGCTTTCTGCAGTTACGGCCCCCACGCTGATCATTCAAGCCGATGAAGACCCGATTGTTGCAGCCTCCGGAGCCAAGGAACTATTCACTCTGATTGGGTCAAAAGATAAAGAAATGGAATTGATTCAGGCACGCCACCACGGAATTTTAATGGACAATACTGCCGGCACATGGGCTTTGACTGACCGTTTTCTTAATAAACTATAAAGCAACTGTGCAATTTCAGGAGGTTACAGCCTATTCGTTGCTTGCAATACTTCATAAATTAACGTTTTTCCGGGAATTTAATTATAAAAATCAGGAGACGGATCATGAAACAGGTTGTTATTGCAGGATACTGCCGCTCACCTTTTACTCCAGCCCACAAAGGCCAACTTTCCCAAATCAGGCCCGATGATTTAATTGCACAGGTTATCAAAGCCCTGGTTGAACAAACCGGAGTCAATACTGAGGATCTGGAAGATGTGATTCTGGGCTGTGCATTTCCAGAAGGCGAACAAGGCCTCAATCTGGGTCGGCTGGCCGTTCATTTGGCAGATCTTCCGGTTTCAGTAGCCGGTATGACACTGAACCGGTTTTGCGGATCTTCCATGCAAGCCATACACATAGCGGCCGGTGCGATTCAAATGAATGCCGGTGAAGCGTTCATTTGCGGTGGAGTGGAATCAATGACACGCATTCCAATGGGCGGATTCAATAGGATGCCTAATCCTGATCTTTATCAGCGTTTTCCCCAAGCGTATATCAGCATGGGTGAAACTGCCGAAAATCTGGCCAAACACTATCATATCGACCGGATAGACCAGGAAACCTTTGCACTGGGCAGTCATCAAAAAGCATTTACCGCCCAACAAAACGGAGGATTTGCAGACGAAATTGTACCCATTACACTGCCTAATGGTTTGCAGATCACTCAGGATGGCTGCATTCGTCCTGATACATCGCTGGCCGCACTTTCCGGTTTAAAACCGGCATTCGATAGCCGTGGCAGCATTACTGCAGGCACCGCATCGCCGGTCACCGATGGCGCGGCCGCTCTCCTGGTTTGCAGCGAAGATTACGCCGACAGGCACAAGCTCAGCAAACTGGCCCGTATCAAAGCCATTGCCGTTTCCGGTTGTCTGCCCGAAATCATGGGCATAGGCCCGATCAAAGCGACGCAGAAAGCCTTGCAGCGCGCCGGATTGAAACTTGACGACATCGATATCATCGAACTGAATGAGGCTTTTTCGGCTCAAGTGCTGGCAGTGCTCAAAGAACTGCCTCTCCCTCTGCAAAAACTGAATATTGATGGCGGCGCCATTGCCTTGGGGCATCCTCTAGGCGCCAGCGGCGCCCGGATTACCGGCAAGGCGGCCAGTCTCTTGCAAAGAGAAAACCGCCGTTACGCATTGGCAACCCAGTGTATCGGTGGTGGCCAGGGCATTGCCACTATTTTGGAGGCTATCTCATGAACATCGAAAAAACCGCTGTCATTGGTGCCGGTGTCATGGGTGCAAGCATCGCTGCCCATCTCAGTAATGCCGGAGTTCCTGTCCTACTGTTAGATATTGTGCCGGAAGGCGCTTCACAGCGAAATCAACTGGCCGAGTCAGCCATCGCCAAACTACTCAAAACCGAGCCTGCGGCTTTTATGCTGGCAAAAAATGTCCGGCTGATCACGCCCGGCAATCTGGATGATGATCTTGAAAAGCTGGCAAAGGTCGATTGGGTCATTGAGGCGGTTATAGAAAATCTGTCCATCAAACAAAAACTCTACCGGCGATTGGAGGGCATTTGCCCCGCAACTACTTTAATTTCGTCTAATACGTCCACTTTGCCGCTCAAATTGTTGATGGCAGATGCGCCGGAAAGTCTTAAACGGCGCTTTATGATTACCCATTTTTTCAATCCGCCTCGCTATATGCGCTTGCTTGAACTGGTTTCCGGCACTGAAACGCTGCCCGAATTTCAGCAGGCTGTAGCCGAATTTGCCGATTTGCGCCTGGGCAAAGGCTGTGTGATTTGTAAAGACACGCCCGGCTTTATTGCCAACCGTATCGGTACTTTCTGGATAACATGCGGAGTACAGGAAGCCTTCAAACTGGGCCTGAGTTTAGAAGAAGCCGATGCGGCTATCGCCAAACCTTTCGGTATTCCCAAAACCGGCATTTTCGGCTTGCTGGACCTGGTCGGCATCGATCTTATTCCTTTCATAGTCAAAGGCTTCAATAAGATGTTGCAGGAAGACGATGCATTCCGAAAGCTCGCGCCTCTGCCCGATTTAATGAATAACATGATAGCGTCCGGCTACACAGGCAGAAAAGGAAAAGGGGGTTTTTATCGCTTGCTGCAGATTGAGGGGCAACGCGTCAAGGAATCCATCAATCTTAAAACCGGCGATTACTGCATCAGTATTAAGCCGCAAATGGACTTAGCCTCCGATCTGAAGAGCCTGTTGTCCGGTAACGATAAAATTTCCACGTTCTGCTGGAACGTCATCTCGCAAACGCTGTGCTATGCCGCCTCCCTGCTGCCTGAAATTGCAGAGGATCCCGTTGCCGTGGATACGGCAATGAAACTGGGCTTCAACTGGACTTACGGACCGTTTGAATTGATCGACCGCATCGGAGCCGCCGGATTTTGCGATCGTTTGAATCTGGAAAAAAGAACGATTCCAGCCTTGCTTGATGATAGAAAACCGTTTTATACCGCTGATAACAGCAGGCTTTACTGTAAGGATTTACAGAAACAATATCAGCCGGTTAGACGACCGGACGGGGTTTTACTGTTGTCTGACTGCAAATTAACAAACTCACCGGTTTTACATAACCGGTCAGCCAGTCTCTGGGATTTGGGTGACGGCATCGCTTGCCTGGAGTTTCACAGCAAAATGAACACGCTGGACATGGACACCATGACTGTGATCCGGAAAACCATCGACAAAATCGGTAAAGAATTTGCCGGTTTAGTGATTTACAACGAGGCCGAACATTTTTCTGCCGGTGCGAATCTGTCATTATTGGTCAATGCTATCAAGGAAAAAAACACCCCCGCTATTGCCAATCTGATACGCGTAGGCCAAGAAACCTATCAAGCCTTAAAATACGCCCCTTTTCCTGTAGTGGGCGCGCCTTCAGGGCTGGCATTGGGTGGCGGCTGTGAAATTCTGCTGCATTGCGACGCCATTCAAGCGCATGCTGAACTTTATATGGGTCTCGTCGAAGCAGGTGTCGGCTTACTACCCGGCTGGGGTGGCTGCAAGGAATATTTGCGCAGACAGTTAGAAAACAAAAACCGTTTCGGAGGTCCGATTCCACCGGTCAGCCAGGCATTTGAAACCATAGGCATGGCCAAAGTCTCCAAATCGGCATTCGAAGCAAAGAATATGCTGTTTTTATCATCCAGCGACGGCATTACCATGAATCGTAGTCGCCTTTTGGCCGACGCAAAAGCCAAGTCATTAGCCTTGTCCGCCGGATATCAGCCACCGGAGCCTTATCAGTATTATCTGCCGGGTAAATCTGCGGCCATATTATTGAAAATGGCAAGCCGGGCGATGCATGTCGTTGGAAAAATCAGTGCTTACGATACGGTTATTGCAGACCATCTGGCCCAGGTGTTGAGTGGCGGCGACTGCGATATCAGCCAGCCATTAACTGAAGAACACCTGATGTCTCTGGAACTGAATGCTTTTCTGGCACTGACTCAACAGCCTGAATCGCTGGCTAGACTGGAACATATGCTGCAAACCGGCAAGCCACTGAGAAATTAGCTTATATACCTTTCGCACTTCAAATTTCGGCAGTGCCTAAGGAGGCAACGGGGTGTTCGGCAAAGGCTTTGCCAGCATGGATGCTGGCATAGAGCCTATAGGGGTGGTTTTACGGCGTCCTTTGACGGGCACCCCGGTGCCGAATTTCGATCTACGATGGGTATAAAACAGTGACGCAAAAGCTTGAGATACCCCTGATTTTGGAGCTTATATGAAATGGTTATTTACATCACATGCTGTTACCTTTGGCTCAGGATGGATAACGGCCCTGCGTCGCTCGCTGATCAGCCACCCGATTTACAAGGCAATGAAAAAGGCCCTGCCGCCCTTATCGCAAACCGAGAGAGAAGCCCTGGAGGCGGGCACTACCTGGTGGGACGCAGAACTCTTTTCCGGTAAGCCCAACTGGCAGGTCTTGCAAAATCTGCCCGCAGCCAAATTGACTGCCGAAGAACAAGCCTTTATTGACGGCCCTGTGGAAACTTTATGTCAGATGCTTAATGACTGGGATATTACTCACAACCGGCGAGATCTTCCGCCTGAAGTTTGGGATTTCATCAAACGCAACAAATTCTGCGGCATGATTATCCCCAAAACCTTTGGTGGCCTGGAATTTTCTGACTATGCCCATTCGCAAATCGTCATGAAAATCGCCAGCCGCAGCATCACTGCTGCTGTCACGGTCATGGTGCCTAACTCGTTGGGCCCTGCCAAACTATTGCTTGATTACGGCACTGACGCGCAAAAAAAACATTATTTATACAAACTCGCTGCTGGAGAGGAAATCCCCGCATTTGCATTGACGGGTCCTTACGCCGGAAGCGATGCCGGGGCGATGCGCGACACAGGTATCGTCTGTTATGGTGCGTTCGAAGGGCATGATAAGGTTGTGGGCATTCGCCTGAATTGGGAAAAACGCTACATTACGCTGGGACCGGTCGCCACCGTTTTAGGCCTTGCTTTTAAATTGTATGATCCCGATCATCTGTTAGGCGATAAAGAGAATATCGGTATTACCGTAGCACTGATACCCACCCATACTCCGGGAATTTCCATCGGACGCCGGCATTACCCGTTAGACTCGGCTTTTCAAAATGGACCCAACTGGGGCAAAGACGTCTTCATTCCCCTGGATTGGATTATCGGCGGCGTTGAACAGGTGGGCAAGGGCTGGAAAATGCTAATGCAAAGCCTGTCCACCGGCCGCGCCATTTCTCTCCCGGCACTGAGTACCGGCGGCGTAAAATTTGCTTGCCGCAACAGCGGAGCCTATGCGCGTATCCGTAAACAATTCAACCTGCCCATCGGCGAATTTGAAGGGATAGAGGAGCCTTTGGCGCGTATGGCCGGTGAAGCTTATATTCTTGATGCAGCCCGCTCTGTAACGGCGACGGCAATTGATCACGGCGAAAAACCATCGGTTATCTCCGCCATCATCAAATACGAACTGACCGAACGCATGCGCCGCGTGATTAATGATGCAATGGACATTCAGGGTGGCTCAGGCATCTGTTTGGGGCCGCGTAACTTCATGGGCCGTTTGTATCAGGTGATACCGGTCAGCATTACGGTGGAAGGCGCCAACATATTAACCCGCACGATGATGATTTTCGGTCAAGGCTCGGTAAGATGTCATCCTATGATTCAGCAGGAAATGGCCGCGTTGCATTTAGCCGATAATGAACAAGGCTTGCTTGAGTTTGATCAATTGTTGGTTCGGCACATCAAGCTAACGCTGCGCAACCTGATTTACTGCATAGGGTACGGCTTCAGTAATGCCTGTTTTTCAGAGGTTCCCGGTGATAACGACACTCGCCGTTATTATCGCCAGATTGCCAGATTCAGCGCCGGATTTGCCGTATTAGCCGATTATGCTCTGCTGACATTGGGCGGCGCTTTAAAACGGAAAGAACGTTTATCCGGGCAATTTGCCGATGCATTGAGTAATTTATATTTGTGTTCGGCTGTGCTTAAACATTACCAGGACCAGGGCAGCCGGGCTGATGATTTACCCTTGGTCGAATGGGCCTGCCAGTCAACGCTATACAGTGTCCAACAAGCCCTATCGGCCATTTTGCGACTATTACCTTTCCGGCCTGTATCCTGGTCACTCAGAATCTTGATGTTTCCATTCGGCAAGCCCAATGAATCACCTGGCGATGAACTCATACATAAAACGGCAGCGATTTTATTATCGGATTCTTCAAGCCGAGATCGACTGACACAGGGTATTTATATCAATACTCAAGAAGACGACCCTACCGGGCGTATCGAAATCGCGTTTAAAGCCGTGCTTGCCGCGGCTCCGGTAGAAGCCAAAATTCGCCAGGCACAGAAAAACCGCCAGCTTACGAAAGGCGCGATCGAGAATGTCATGTCTGAAGCACTGGATAAGCATGTCATCAGCCGGGAAGAGGCCGAATTACTCATTCAAGCAGAAAGTGCCCGGTTCAAAGCCATCAGTGTCGATGATTTTGCCAGAGACGATCTGGAAAAACATTAGTTCTTCCAAATAGATTCCAGCATGTCAGGGAACTCAAATCCCAACCTGATTATAAAGCTGTTTAAGCGCTAACTCTTTATCCATTGTCGACCGCGTCATTTCGGGAGAGTCGGGGATTGCCGGGGTCCAGAAGCCATGGATGGAGCTGGACTTTCACATCCTTGTGACCTGGATTCGCTTGCGCGGTCTAACGGCTCCGGCAATCCATGCCGGAATGACGGTGTTGAGTTACTTTCAACTACTAACGCGAACATAGCCTTAAATTAAGATATCTCGGCGAACTTCTTCAATCTAACTGTTGTTCATGAGTGAGATTGTTCAACTGTGACAACTCTTCCAACGATAAAACATGGTTTATAGCCAGTAGGATGATGAACACATCACCAACCCTTGCCATAGCTTGGATAAAGTCGGTACGAATGTCGGTACCGAAATCGGGAGCGGGCTGAATATTCGTAGGCGGAATTTCCAGAATTTCCCTTACTTCATCCACCAGCATGCCTATCATCTGCGGGCCTTCAAGCACATCCACTTCGACCAGAACTATACAACTTCGCTTGTTGACTTCAGCGCTATGATGTTTAAGCCGCGCCGATAAATCGATGACCGGCACAACATTACCACGCAAGTTAATGACGCCATGAATATAGTCGGGCGTCAGAGGCACATGCGTAACATTGGCTATTTCTATGATTTCTTTGACATCGAGAATATTGATGGCAAAATTTTCCTTGTCAACCAGAAACGTCAGGTATTGTCCGATTTGTTCCTGTACCGCCACTGCATTTTTGCCGTTTTCTTTTCGGATCAGATTACTCATGGTCTGTTCTCCAGGAACTAGAAACGCTCAAAATCCGAATCATTAAATTCAAGCGAGGTATCAGCTGATGCATTGTTCACTTCCGGCTTGTTGCTGTAACTTGCTTTGGCAGGAGACCGGCTTTGACGATAAGGAGGATTATTACGACCACCCCCTTGAGGCTTGGCACCGCTTGAATCGAGCTTGAAGAACGCTACTGCGTGTTGTAATTGTGTCGCCTGCCCATTTAATTCCTCGGCAGTTGCCGCCAATTCCTCGGAGCTGGCCGCATTTTGTTGGGTCGCTTTATCCAGTTGCCGCATTGCATCATTGATTTGATTGATACCACTGGATTGTTCAATTGAAGCCGCATTGATTTCCTGAACCAGATCGGCCGTTTTAACAATATTAGGCACGACTGCTGCAATCAAAGTACCGGCCTTTTCAGCGATAGCCACACTGTTGGTTGCCAGTTCATTGATTTCCTCTGCAGTAACGCGGCTGCTTTCCGCCAGCTTTCGCACTTCGGCCGCAACCACTGCAAATCCTTTACCGTGCTCTCCGGCAGACGCGGCTTCAATCGCAGCATTGAGTGATAACAGATTGGTTTTATAAGCAATATCCTCGATGAGACCGATTTTTTTGGCTATGTTTTTCATCGCCTTAACAGTCTCATTTACGGCTTCACCGCCTTCTCGGGATTCATTGGCCGACTTGGTCGCCATTTGTTCCGTGACATGGGCATTTTCGGTGTTCTGTTGCACTGAAGCATTGAGTTGTTCGATGGCCGAAGTGGTTTCCTCAACACTTGAAGCCTGCTCGGTAGCCGCCTGACTCATACCCTGCGCAGTGGAACTGACCTGCTGAGAAGCACTGGATAAGGTGTCTGAGTTGGACCGGACCTGCTCGACGACAGTACTCAACTGGTCGCGCATATCACGCAAAGCCTGTGCCAGCTGACCAATTTCGTCTTTACCGTTCACTTCCAGTTTTGCGGTCAAATCACCCTTAGATAAGGATTGGGCAAATTTAACGCCGATAGTAATAGGCACCGTAATGAGATTAGCGAGGAACATCGCAATCAAAATGCCCAAAATCAATGCGACGATGATAGTACCGATTATGATTTTATTGGCTTCGCTGACTAATTCTTCAGCTTGATCACGAGCAACAGCTAACTGAGCATAACCGGCTTCTTCTGCCGTTTGAGCCTGCTTGATAACGTCATCACCTAAGTCAAGCATTTCTTTGCGAACCACATTAAGCTTATCGTCATTGTCTATCCACTGTTGGGCCGACTCTTGATAATCACGGGTACTTACGCGTGCTGTTTCAATCAATCTTAAAGCTTCTTCGCTGTCGACTATTTTTTGTAAATCATCGTAAGCTTTCATCAGCTCAGGCAGTAGAATCTGCATTTTTTTCCAGGCGACACGGTCCTTGTAATTGACTTCCTCTTTTTCCGCACGCATGATTTCCATCGCTTTTATATAGATGTTGGTCGCCCCTATGTAACGCTGTACATAAGGATCCAACTCTTGTGCATTAGTGCCTTTTTTCATGGCATCCTGGTACAAACGGACTTGGCGATTTAAAAAGTCATCTGACGCTTTGGCGACGACATTGCCTTTTACTGTCATCTCGTCAACAGCCTTTTGGTTAGCCTTCACAGCGGCCACCACTTCACGAAATTTCTCTCCAAATTTCAGAGTACCTTCCCGTGCAACTTTGGACTGGCCCAACAACTCGGTGTTATTGAATTCCTTGGCCACTTTATCAACCTTGTCCAGGTATTCCAGAAGACTCTTCATTGCATTTTCAGTATCCTGGGCCTCTTCATCCTTTTCACTTATCCGGAAAGATCGCTGCTCCATAATGGTCGTCAAGGCCATTCTTTCTACGCCGGTGGCGTATTCCACCGATTTACCATTGTTGTCTGTAATACCGAACAAGGCATCGGAGACATCACCTATATAAATTTTGGCCAATAGACCAAAACCAATGGTAATTGCCACCAACAACATTGCCCCAGTAAGAATTTTTGTTTTTATCTTGAGGTCATTAATGTTCATTGAGTTTTTTCCTGTATAACTAAAGTTATGTCTGAAACCGCTTTGTTCTTTATTGCGTGTGCTAAGCCTTTAAAAAGTTTGCCGGTCGGGTTCTGTTTTTGATCGCCGCCTGAATCAGCCCTTGAACATCAAGGATCAGAGCGACATTGCCGTCACCCAATACAGTGGCGCCGGTGATACCTTTGAGATTTTCAAAAACCTTGCCCATAGGCTTGATCACCGTCTGATGCTCTCCGTGTAATTCATCGACGACAAAACCGGCTTTGTTTTGACCCGACTTGACGACGACAACACTTTCGCGGCGTTTAACGGTGTCACTCTTCCGGCTATTAAAATAATCACCCAGGCGTAGATAGGGCAAAACCTGACCACGCAGATTAATGTAGTGTTGCACTTCATCGATCTCACATTCGTTAGGATCCATTTCTATACATTCGTCGACCATGCTTAACGGAATGATGTAGCGATCCATCTCAGTACCCACCATAAAACCGTCAATAATCGCGAGTGTCAGCGGCAAATTAATGGTTATTGTCGTTCCCTGACCTTCTTCGCTATCAATACCTACCGTGCCGCGGAGGGCTTCGATGTTTTTCTTGACGACATCCATGCCGACTCCGCGCCCCGACAAATTGGTGGCGGCTTCTTTTGTGCTGAGACCAGCTGCAAAGATCAGATCGAAAATTTCCTGCTGTGATAAGCCATGGTCAGGTTTAATCAGTCCATTTGCGATAGCCTTAGCGACTATTTTTTCGCAGTTCAAGCCCGCACCGTCATCGGCAATCTGAATCACGATATGTCCTGATTCATGATAGGCGTTGAGTTGTACGATACCCTCTGCAGGCTTGCCAACCGCAAGGCGCTGTTCGGGGCTTTCGATGCCGTGGTCCAGTGAATTACGGATCAAATGCATGAGAGGATCGTTGATTTTCTCAACGACCGTTTTATCCAGTTCCGTTTCGCCTCCGCTTATTTGAAGCTCGATGGTTTTGCCCAGTTCATTGCTCACATCGCGCACAACCCTGCGAAAACGTGAAAAAGTTTCGCCAATCTGGACCATACGCAATTCCAAGGCGGTATCCCGGATACTGCTGACCAAAGTGTTCATGCTGGCGGCAACATCGCCTGCATCGGCTAATCCATGCCGTTCGACGATCAGGTTCATTGCCGCGCTGGAAATGACCAACTCGCCAACCAGATTAATTAACTGCCCCAGTTTAGTGGCATCAACACGGATATAATTAGCTTCGGCAGCCAGTTTTTGCTTGGTCTGCTCCTGCTTTTTCAAGGCCTGCTCGACTACGGGCTCCTGAACCACATGCTGTTCGACCAGAATTTTTCCTAACGGTTTGCCCGGTTGATCGTCACTCTCCCGTGATTCATTTTGTTTTTGCAGCGCACGATTGACATCGTTTTGGGTTAGCGCGCCGACTTGCACCAGCATTTCGCCAATGCGCTTGACATGACTCTCATCCTGAGCGTCCAGCAGGTTGAGGTATTCTTCAACTTTAGAATTGGGCGGTAAAATATTGATATCGCAGTCATCTGAGGCAAACTCGAACACGCTCTCTATATTTTGCTTACTGGCATCGCTTTGAAAGGCAATCTTGAAATGCAGGTAACAGCTTTCCGGGTCCATCTCATCACCGTCCGGCATGCCGGGTATCAGCGTAATGATTTCCTTTATTTCACCCAGTGTTTGCAGATAGCGGATAAAGGACAGCGGATCCATGCCGTTTCTCAACGCGTCGGACTGAAATTTCAAGGAAATAAGCCAACTTCCGTCAACGGAAATATCACCGCCGCCTTCGCTTTCCAATTTTGAAGTTTCTGCTTCACTGGCCTGAATACCGGTTTCTTTACTGCCGGACAGCTGTTTTATCAATCTGGCGCTGGCCGCTTCCAGTTCCGGCGGCAAAGGAGCATCCTTTTGTGTCAGGCAATGTTCTATCAATCGCGCAGTTAGATCCTTGCTGTCCAGCAGTACAGAAATCAATTCGGCATCAATGGCTCGCTCACCATTGCGCACTTTATCCAGTACCGATTCAGCTTCATGAGTAAAAGCGACTATGGCATTAAAACCAAACAATCCGGAGCTGCCCTTAATAGTGTGCATCGCTCTAAATACGCTGTTAATGGTCTCGCTATCATCCGGTGATGACTCCAGAGACAGCAGCGCGTCTTCCATAGAGATCAAAAGTTCTTCTGATTCCTGGGCAAAGGTAGTTAACGCGGCATCAAATTCACTCATGAGGATTTCCTGTCTGCAGAGATAACAATGGGATCACCGAAATACTTACTGAGGTTAAGCAACTCCATCACATCAAGCACAGCCTGACTGTGCTGAATCAAACTCAGTTTAATATTGTGATGCCCTGCTTCACGCTTTAGAAACAACAGCAACTGTAAGCCTGCGCTGTCGATTTCACTGACGCCTGCCAAATCTATTTGTAATGTCTTTGCAGAAATCAGATGGCTGAAAAGTAATTTTTTTTGCTGAAGGGCCGTGTAGATGGTCATTTCATCCTGAATTGCCAGGCGAATGGAGCCTTTTTTATCTTGCTTTACTTCAATGGACATGAACACATCCTATATGCGTTTCGCATTGGTTAGGGCAACACCAGTTTGGATACCGCATCCAACAGTGTCGGCGCCTGAAATGGCTTAGTCAGCCAGGCTTTAGCCCCGGCCGCTTTACCAGCCTGTTTTTTATCGTCGGCCGATTCTGTGGTCAGCATCATCATCGGTGTGAATTTATAGGCCGGCAGTTTTTTGGCTTCCTGTACAAAGGTAATTCCATCCATATTTGGCATATTGACATCCGTAATGATCAGATTGATTTTTTGCCCCGTCAGTTTTTTAAGCGCATCCTTGCCGTCACACGCTTCAATTACTTCATATCCTGCGCCTTTGAGTGCAATAGTGACTACCTGACGAATGGAAGCAGAGTCATCAATAATCATGATGGTTTTTGCCATGGTTTTAATCCCGGTTGATGTTTAGAAAAATGTTAAATCGTTATCTTGAGCGGCACTCTGGTGAGAAACAGCGCTGTTAGCCTGGTGATTAAGCAATTCCTCGGGCATGGTGTAATTAAGCTCCATTCCGGAAAGTGTTTTATCGACATTGATCATATTGGCATGCCGCTGAGCACCTGCATGGGTAGCACTTTCCACCGTGCCTTGAAGACTGTTAAGATTATGCTCGACATGTGACAACATTTGACTGACCCGATCCTGAAACTGGAACGCTGTCAGTACTGTGAAAATTTCGTCCCGAATTTCAGAACTACTGCATCTGAGCGTCTCAGCATCATTTTTAAAAACATTCAGCGCATCCTGCAAATCAGTCAGCGTGTTTTGGATTGCCTGTTCAGCCTCACGGATGGTTTGGTCGTCATTAGTTCCCGAAGCAACCGACATTTTTAATGTGTTGGTCATTGCAGTATTGATATCTTCTATGGCGGCGCTGATCTTTTCGCCGGTCAAGGATGAAAAACCTGCTAACTTGCGGACCTCATCTGCCACCACGGCAAAACCACGGCCATTTTCGCCTGCCCTGGCGGCTTCAATCGCAGCATTTAATGCCAATAAATTGATTTGCTCGGCGACTTTTCGAACTTCCTGAGCCATTGAGTCCAGTTGATGCGTATGTAAAGATAGCTTACGCACTTCATCGACAACGGCATGCTCAACATTCTGAATCTCGGCAAGCGCTTTTAACACTTGATTCAAAGCCTTGTGGGTATCTGAAAACAAGGTATCGATACCACGGCCATCCTCGGCATGACCCGTGCCGTTGATAATATTGCTCAACTGATCAACCATCACGCCAAAGCGCTTGGTTAATACCGTGATTTCCTGCTCAGTATGGCTGCGGGAGGTTTGCACTTGTCTCAACAGAATCGGCGCCACATGAATGAATAACCTTTCCAGTTCAGTCGCATAAGCGTTGACATCATCAAGCTTATTCATTTCATCCTGTTGCCAACGTTCATTGTTTTGCCGAATCAGAGCTTGCTGTTTATTGAATAACAGGTGGCCAATCAAAATGCCTGCCAGGATTAAAACCAGTGTCACGACAAAACCCAATAAACCAAATCCCGATAATAACAACAACAGCAAACCAGACATTAATCCCAATCCGGCCGGGAGCAAATAGAAGCTGGCTTTTCCTACACCGGCTTCAGCAGCTTGGTAATTAGCTGTGCGTGACATGAAATTTCCTCTAGAATTTGCAAATTAACAGCGTTGATAGTAGTTGCTTTTCTGATCTATACAACCACCTACCATGCTAGGAAATAGAAAAATGCCAACCCGTCCACTGTTTTTTAATTTGCCTGTTAATTTTTACACTGTGAGGATTGCTTGAGTATTTCACCGATTACACCTGAAGAATTTGATCGGTTCAGGCGTCTGATTTACGACCATGCCGGCATTGCACTGATACCGGAAAAAAAAGTAATGGTAGCCAGTCGGCTTGCTAAAAGGCTGGATTACTATGGTGTTTCAACTTATGGAGAATATTTCCAGTTAGCCACGCAACGCGATCATCCTCAGGAGTTTCAGATGATGGTCAATATTCTTACCACTAACGAAACCTATTTCTTTCGTGAACCGAAGCACTTTGATTTTTTCCGCCAAGAAATTATAAAAAACTGGCGGGGTGAGCATTTCAGGCTGTGGAGTGCCGCCAGTTCATCCGGCGAAGAAGCCTACAGTCTGGCCATGGTGATGGCCCAAGATCTGGGAATGCGGCGTTGGGAAATTTTAGGATCCGATTTAAGCACTCGCGTCCTGGATATAGCCAAACAAGGCGTCTATACGATGGATAGGCTGGAACAAATGGACATGTCACTCATGGAAAAATATTGTCTGAAAGGTGTGCGTTCGCAAGCCGGTTTTTTTAAAGTTGACCAGAAGTTGCGGGACAGGGTGAGCTTTCAACAAGTCAATCTGATGCAACCGTTACCGACCGGCATCGGTAAATTCGATGTTATTTTTTTACGCAACGTTTTGATTTATTTTGACCAGGATACTAAAAAACAGGTAGTTGAGCGACTCGCAACCGCTCTAAAATCCGGCGGCTATTTCTTTGTCAGCCATTCCGAAAGTCTGCATCGCATTACTGACCAATTGCAAAGTATCAAACCTTCGATTTATCGGAAACCATGAAAGTCCAACCCTTCAAAAACACGCAGCGGATCATTATCGATCCGGGCGAGTATTATGTAACACGCCGTAAAGAAGTCATTTCCACACTATTAGGCTCCTGCGTATCAGCCTGCCTGTTCGACCCGGTCAATCAGGTGTTTGGTATGAACCATTTTTTACTGGCATACCGGTTTCATGCGCATAACATGCCTATCATTCAGTCTGAAGAAGGCCGATATGGTGTTTACGCGATGGAATTACTGATTAACGATATGATGAAAATGGGCGCGAACAAGCTACACTTAAAAGCCAAATGTTTCGGCGGCGGCAATGTTTTGAAACTGCGTGAGGACAGGGAAAACAAAGACACTGTCGGCGATGTTAACGTCATGTTTATTAAGGAATTTCTAAAAAATGAACATATACCGATAGTCGGTTCCTGTTTGGGAGGTAATCATGGCCGGAATGTTCATTTTGTCGGCACCGATTATTCGGTCTTCATAAAAAAAATCGGTGATCAGCAAGAACGGCTACTGGAAAGTGAGGAACGCCGTTACTGGAAACAAAGCATTGACGAGCGTGAAAAGACCAAGAGCTCAACCGATTTCTGGTAACGTTGCCGGGCATTTAAACGACTGATATTTTTAAAAACACATCAACACGGCAGGTTTTATGGCGGACATCAAAGTATTCATCGTCGACGATTCAGCCGTGGTCAGGCAGGTCTTGACCGCCCTGTTGAACAGCATAGCGGGCATCACAGTTATCGGCTCGGCACCCGATCCTCTGTTTGCACTGAAACGGATGGAAACGGACTGGCCGGACGTCATTGTTCTTGACATCGAGATGCCGCGCATGGATGGCATCACGTTTCTAAAAAAGCTGATGCAGGAACATCCCACCCCGGTGGTGATTTGCTCAACGCTCACGGCAAAAGGGGCGGAAGTCACCATGCAGGCGATGAGCGCCGGTGCGGTTGACATCATTACCAAACCGACGGTTAATTTGAAAGGTTTTCTCCAGGATTCAAAAACCCTGTTGGCCGATGCAGTAAAAGGCGCGTCCCACGCCAGAGTTGGCCGAATGAGCGCGGGCATTCCGAAAAAATCAATCATGGAATCGCAGCCCAAACTCAACGCCGATGCCATCATCGCCCCCCATGCTGGCAGTATCCATGAAACGACCGATAGAGTGGTATCCATAGGGACATCTACAGGCGGAACACAGGCATTGGAATATGTGCTGACCCGCTTACCTCGATCGGTCCCTGGTATTATCATCGTCCAGCATATGCCGGAAGCCTTTACTGCGGCGTTTGCCAAACGCCTGGACAGTCTTTGCCAAGTCACCGTTAAAGAAGCGGAGCAAAACGATCGGGTCATTCCCGGTTTGGTGTTAATCGCTCCGGGCGGAAAACATATGCTTTTACGACGCAGCGGCGCACAGTACCGGGTAGAAATCAAAGACGGCCCTTTGGTCAGCCGTCATCGCCCGTCCGTGGACGTTCTTTTTCGATCTACAGCCCAAGCCGCAGGTCAAAACGCGCTGGGTATCATTATGACGGGCATGGGAGATGACGGCGCACGCGGCATGAAAGAGCTACACGATACCGGCGCATTGACGGTCGCACAGGATGAAAATAGCTGCGTTGTATACGGTATGCCCAAAGAGGCCGTCAAACATGGCGGTACTGATGGCGAACTGCCTTTATCGGCAATACCCAACCTGATAATCCAATCTCCCAGCCGGACTCGCTTCCTCAAAGGATCTTAGCTCTCAATTAAGATAGCGAATCAATACTAGTTTGACAAATTAAGGGAATAGGATTAAAACACATAGTAGTTTCGAAACGAAACTACTATGTCAATCCACTTGATGGGAGATAACATCATGAAAAAAAGCATTTTGACCCTCATCTCATGCACCTTATTTTCTCTTTCAAACGCCGTATCTGCCCAGGAACAAAGCGTCCCATTTCCCGAAGGCTACAGAAATTGGCTACATGCCAAATCGATGTTGATACAACCCGGCCATGCTCTGGAAAATCCTTTTCAAGGCATCCACCACGTCTATGCCAACGCATTGGCTGAAACCGGGCTAAAAACAGGCAAGTACGAAGACGGCGCCATACTCGTCTTCGATCTGCTCAATTATCAGGAAAAAGACAAGTCTATTCAGGAAGGCGAAAGAAAACTGGTCGGCGTTATGCATAAAAATGCCAAAAAATATGCGACAACCGGAGGCTGGGGATTTGAAGGTTTCTCCGGTGACAGCAAAACAGAACGTCTCGTTAAAGACAGCGGCGCGTCATGCTTTGCTTGCCACACCTCAGAAAAAGACAAGGACTATGTCTTTTCCGAATACCGAAAATAACGGATAAAATTTAATTATCAAGCGCTTGACAAGTCGTTCTTGCTAAGCCCCCCTCAAGGCTTGAGCGGCTTGTCACCTTTCTATTGGCTTCGAAAGTCAGCAAGCATCTTATCCAATGGTAATATGCCTGGAACTGAACCCATCAGAATCTGTTAGAGTATTAACCAGTTAACTGAGATTGCCCTCACCAGTTAGCGACAGGAAAAATCAACGCATTCGAAAAGTGTATTCGATTAATAAATCATTTATCTGGCGGCCTTATTGGATAATAAACCCTGTTTTTTTCCGGCTAAATGATTGACTCTTTCCCAACCCGCTTCAATCCGGATCAAATTATTTTTCCTGATTATACTCATAGTAGATCGAAATTCGGCACCGGGGTGCCCGTCAAAGGACGCCGTAAATACATCCCTATAGGCTCTATGCCAGCATCCATGCTGACAAAGCCTTTGCCGAACA
>JAGXSU010000118.1 GCA_018333785.1 Methylomicrobium sp.
GGAAAATTTATTTCATAATTAAAAAGTTTGGCTTTAAGCAATTACCGTTTGATCATGAGCAACCTATAGATCTGTTAGGTGAAATTTTTACTATTAGGAATGTGATTGTTCATCACGATGGGATCATTAAAAAAGAAGTGCACGAAAAAGCCATTTATGCTAAGCACAAGAAAGATGGAACGATAGTTATCACGGATAACTCAATAGATGATTTCATTCATCGAATCGTTATTCATATGGGTGGGTTTACAAAACGTATCGATGATCATCTTGAGAGTTGCTCTCATGAGTCAAAAGTCTAACCTTATTCGTTAGGCGCCATGCTAGTTTATGTAATTTTTTTTAATCTCATAAACAAATTCTGGTTTGTTGGCATATTGCAAGGCCCTATCCCATAGTGGGTTTGTGCGGTTGTAAAGATTATTTGCAAGGGCCTTTATTTCCGGTGGTGCGTCCTCCCGGAAAAAGTCTTTGTTGCTTCGATTTTTATCGTAGCTTATGCCTGTTATCTTGAATTTCCGTGACGCCACGTTCTTTGATTTCTGCTGTTCAATGTCCTTATGCGCGGTTTCCCACGTTATCGCTCGTATCATCAAGTAATATAGGCGTTCATCAAATTTGCCATCAATGGTATATAGGGATTTTGAGGGATACTGCGGCTGTATTTTTCGCTTATATAGGCCGCCTACGACGAATCTGAAATGTAAATTATCCTCGGACATCTCATAGCGTTGGTAATCGACAATATCTACCCAATGCCCTTTTGCTTGAGAGAGATGCTTCTTCACAAAAAGAACTGCAAAGGCCTCTTCGGTGTTAGTGTATTCAAGGTATTTTTTAAGTAGCTTGTCGTCCATAAGTCATTAATCTGTAAATGGTGCTTAACGTATAGCTAACCGGGCGCGGCACGGAAAGCTGAAATTATAACCGCGCTCAGGTTGAGCGCCTTGCTAGTGAAAGAAATTGGCCGGCAGCCGATAATCATGAATTGACCGGCACTGCCGAAAACAAGAACACCCCAAAAACTGCTTACCCTGATTAGCTCCGCTTAAGGCCGCTCTCAACATCATCGGCTTGCCGCATTTAGGGCATTAATTAGTTATTACCCCTGCAATCTTCTCCATAACTCGCCAATAATCACCCCAGAAACATCATCCGGATGAACAGAATTGTATAAAGCTTCGGGGTGCAAAGTCTGGTTACAGGAATCAAGCAACTTGCTTTCCTCGCTATGCAGCCCAAAAGCATTCCGGATCGCCATGCCCAGGGTAAAGCGCAAATCGATTAGATCCTCCTCCGGCATCAACGCAATCGCCAATTTTTCCTCACCGCTCAGTAATACCATGAGCCGATCGACGGCCTCTGCAACTGTTTCCGGATGCCTGGAATTGTTCTGCAAAAATGTTGGCCAGTTTTTAGTCAATTTAACTCGATGGTGGAAAGGAAGGGGGGTTGTGAGCAAATGTGACAAATTAAAGACAGGGTTATCCACAGATTTTGTGGATAACCGTATCGTTGATGATAATTTATCGTCCGGTAAGACGATCGAAAACAGCGTTAGTTACGACGTGCATTTAAGGTTCACCCATAAGCAATTCCTGTGTTGTTTCCACACTATTGAGTGTAGACGATGTTTTTATTCCTGCTAATGCCGATACTATTTACTAAAATAAACATTTTAGTAAAAATACTCTCATTTCATCCTGGTATTGTGTGTTTTTCTACCCCTCAATAGGCGATTTTTTGCGTGGCGTCTGGTAAATTACGTTTTGTCATTCTCAGTTAGACACTATAAAATACTAATTTTAGTAAATTCAGTTCCAGGGCCAAAAGCCCGAAAAACGCGGAATTTTTCAAACAGGTTTCCAACAGCGGAATGGAGCAGCGATGAACAACCCAATTGAAACTTCATTCGAGCAAACCCGAAAAGATTTCCTTAGCTTTTTGAAATACACCAAGGGCCATTCGGATACCACCTGCTACAACTACAATTCCGATCTCGGTATCTGGCACCGGTGGTTAGAAGAAGCCCATCACGATTGGCAAAACTGCGGCCCGACCGATGTCGAGCATTTCGTTTCGCATTTATCCCGGGAAGGGGTAGGGGCGCATGCGGTGGCCAGAAAGATTTCCTGCCTGGCTACCTTTTATAAATGGGCCAAACGCAATAACAAGGTCCAGGAAGATCCCATCTACCAGATCGAAAAACCCAAACGGCCAAGGCGCATGCCCATCTGGCTGGAGACCGAAGAGCAAGACGCTCTGCAGAAAGCCACCCGTAACTATGACGATATTCCGGATAACGTCTTTGGCCGGAGTCGCGAGTTTTCCATGGGTGTGCGTAGGCGCTATGAATTGCTGTTTGAACTGATTCAAAAATCAGGCCTCCGCATCAGCGAAGCTCTGGGTCTGAAAATCCAGCATATCCGCGTGGTGGATGGTGTAGCCAAACACGTTCGCGTGATAGGGAAGGGCAACAAAGAGCGGCAAGTACCACTTCCGGAATCGTTTGGCCGGGTGTTGGCCTTATCGGTGGCCGGGAAATTTCAGGAGGATTATGTCTTCGCGAAAAAAGCCGGCGGAAAAGCACCGCAACCCCACGCCGCCAGAGCTTATTTAAAGAAATTGATCGACAAAGCCGGCATCGAGAAGAAAATTACGCCGCACAAGCTTAGGCATACTTACGCTACCCGGTTACTGGAAAAGGACGTGCAGCTGGTCGACATCCAGGCCTTGCTCGGTCATGAAAGCATTGCTACTACGCAGATTTACACGCATGCGGGGCAGGAGCGGTTGAGTAAATTGGTGGCGGATATTTAAAGTATGGAATTTAGCTAATGTATCAAATCGACAAGTCAACTAATCGTATCAAGCAACTGAGCGTCAAGAAATTCGCTGAACTCGGCTTTTATGAACGTGATCACCTCCAAGAATGGATTGCCAACGAGCCAGAATCTCTCGGCGAAGAGCTTCTAATTATTCAAAAAGAATTTGATGGATTTGATGAGACTAAGGAAAGGTTGGATTTGCTGGCCTTGGATAAGGATGGCAATTTAGTCGTAATCGAAAATAAGTTAGATGATTCAGGGCGTGACGTTGTTTGGCAAGCCCTAAAATATGCATCCTATTGCTCAAATCTGAATAAATCGCAAATCGTAGAAATCTATCAAAACTACCTCAATCGTTTTTGTCATGGCGGAGATGCAAAAACACTGATTTGTGATTTTCTGGAGATCACCGAACTTGGTGAAGTCGTGTTAAATAGTGGTAATCAACAACGAATCATGCTTGTATCGGCAAAATTCCGCAAAGAAGTCACATCGACAGTGATGTGGTTATTGACACATGGAATCAATTTACAATGCTTTAAAGTCACTCCATATGAGCTAGATCAACAGCTCTTCTTAAATATCGAGCAAATAATACCAACTCGCGAAGCAGAGGAATTCATGATCGGCATGTCCGCCAAGGAAGCGGACCAAAAAAACACAGAAACCGTACTAAAAAATCGCCATAAACTGCGATTACAATTCTGGGAACAAACGCTCGAAGCATTGAAAATAAGTCAAACTGATTTGTTTAATAACATTAGTCCCACAAAAGATCACTGGTTAAATGCCGGCTCCGGTGTGCGCGGGGTTCCATACACGCTAATTTTTGGAAATAAAGAGACTCGTGTTGAACTAAACATTGCTCGTGCTGAAAAACAGCAAAACAAATTCATCTTTGACCAGCTTTATAAAAGAAAACAAGTCATTGAAAACCAGTTTGGTGATCAACTTTATTGGGAACGTTTAGAAGATAAAAAGGCGTCTCGTGTGAAATTCACCCAGATGTTTGACGGTTATGATCGTGATAATTGGTCAGACATGATTGCATGGTTGATAGACCATATCGTTAAATTGGAAAATGCTTTTAAAAAACCTTTGGCTGAAGTCAATAAGGAACTAAAGCAAGCAAATTTGGATTCAAATGAGCAAATCGATGAAACAGATGATGTAGATATTACTCACTGATTTTAGTAATGACCCACATCTACCTGGAACGCCACGACCCCGACAAAAACCTTCATCGGTTTTATCAAATGTTCGTCACGCCGGGTATTTTCGGCGATTGGTCGCTAGTACGGGAGTGGGGCAAGGTGGGTTCGCCTGGTACTGTGCGGAAGGATTGGTTTGATAGTAAGGAAGAGGCAAAAACAGCCGGAAATAAGTTAAGGGTCATTAAGGATAGGAAAGGGTACCACTCTATTTTGTGGTTTTAGTGATCAAAGAAAAGTGGATGGCCTATATATTAAAGTATAAGCTATGACCACAAATGAACCACAATAAACCGGAGTAGCGATAATGGCAACTGAAGCATTTACTATTAGAGCTGAAACAGAGATCGTGCATCAACTCGATAGCATGGCCGGAGCGTTAGATCGTTCCCGCAATTACTTGGTCAACCAAGCCTTGCGCGAATACCTGAAAACCCATGCCAAGCACATTGAAAAAATCACAAAAGGCATAACCGCCGCTGATCGTGGCGAAGTCATCGAGCATGATGAAGTGATGAAAGAAATGGAAGCCATTGCACAACCTGCATCCGGCGACGATTTCTTTAACTGTGCCGGCATCTGGGAAGATCGAGACATCGACCAAACGTCCATTCGCGCAAAAGCCTGGCCGGATCAAAACGGATGATTCTGTGCGACACCAATATCCTGATTGAATTTTACAAAGGCAATCCGGCTATCATTCAAACACTCAGAACGATAGGACCGGCCAATATCGCGGTCAGCGTTATCACCAAAGCTGAACTGTTTTACGGCGCTAGAGATAGACAAGAGCTAGCCAAAATTGAACGCCATCTTATACAGTGCCATTGTTATGGCCTGAATCCGGCCATTTCTACCTTGTTTATTGACTTGATGCGGAGCTATTCGCTCAGCCATAAAGCCTCGATCCCGGACATGCTGATTGCAGCGACCGCGATTAGCCATGATGCGACGCTGTACACGCTGAATACCAAGGACTTCAAATTCATCCCCGACTTGAATTTGTATCTTCAAATTGACTTTGAATAATTACATGACTCCAAGACAGTTACCAAACGCGAAAAAAGATATATAACTTACACCATGCGCTTGCTGGAAAAGGACGTGCAGCTGGTGGATATTCAAGCTTTGCTTGGCCATGAAAGCATTGCGACGACGCAGATTTACACGCATGCTGGGCAGGAGCGGTTGAGTAAGTTGGTGGCGGATATATGAATGGGAGAGAACTCTTGGTGTTGCTTAATAATCTGCGAAGCGTTGAGTCATGCCCAGCCCAGCCTCTTCCTGATACGCCATCGGAAATAAGACTATCAAGACCATAAAAAGATAAACTAAGCCATTAATTTCAAACAAACGCACAGGCGCATGCCCGATACTACTTACGAACAAGCGGCCGGTCTCATTGAAGCGGCGGAAAAGATAAGCCACTTACCTGTCAGGGTGACATGGGACGACACCCTGACCGTCGGGGCGGTGCTGCATTTAAGCGAAGCGCAGTGGTCCAGTCAGTTAAGGATTTCAGTCAATCCCAAAAGACCCGACATCCCGTATCTGGTTGGCGTGCAATGCGCGCTGGCTATCCGCTATTATGAACAACGGGAGTCTAAGCACCTGTCCTCACCGGCAAACTGCCTGGCTAAAACGGTAGCTGAGTTTGTGGCTCTGGGTTACGATGCCGACACCGCCAAAATGTTCGCTGACAAAATGTTGATGGGATTGGGCAGTCAACTTCGCAGTGCGGCGCCGCTGATAAAGCTATCGGCACACATTCACAAAGACTATCCGGAGTTAAGGGATAGCCAGTTAACGCATTTTTTAGTGGAAAAGGACGCGGGCGAACAGTCTTTAAACATCGAACCTGTAAAATTCCCTGATTGGCTGTTACACAGTCACCAAGCCATCAATGGAGCTACGGCTCTGGCTTCTGACTACCTGTTTAATCGCACCGATTTTTTTGAACCCTATAAGCACTGTGGCTTTGAAGCTGTCTGTACCGGATTGGTGGGTGACGTGACCGGCAGCAAGGCCGATGCCACCGATAGCGAACTCGTCAACGCGTGGCTCAAGCGCCTGGCTTTAACAGACCGTTTTGAATGGATAACCCCCTCACTATGAAAACCCCTGCCCCTGGCACCGTGTTGATCAAAATTTCCGAATATGACGTGTCGGCCTTGCCGGAAGCCTACCAAGATCGGCATGCGGAAGGGTTTAATGAATACCTTATAAAACACATCACCGAAGAGTCCAGTGTCGATGGTCTATTTCCCAAGGTCAGCATTGATCACGATACGTTGATCGTTACCGAAGACCTCGAGGCAAAAGCACAATCGGAGGCGGGTCTGGACGCCCTGCAGCGCGGCCTTTACCCAAAAGGCCACGCCATTTTTGAAGCGCTGTACGCTCAATACCCCGCCAACCCGATCGTGCTTTACAACCTGGGCATGGTTTACAGCGATGAGGGCAACTTTGCCAACGCTATCGAGCTATTGGCCAACCTGACCCGCATCAAACCGGACTATGTGCATGGCTGGGTTGCGCTTGCCGTTGCCTATCTGCGGCATGGGCAGATCATTGAAGCCAACCAAGCAGCACAAACGGGAGTCAAACTGGCGCCGAGCGATCCGTATGCCCTGAGAACCGCCGGTTATATTGCGTCAAAGCTCAACGAACCCGAAGCCGCTGCCTTGCTGGAAAATGCGGTCAGAGCGGGTCCTAATGACCCTATCGCGTTATTGGCACTGGCGGAAAACTTGTTGGCCATTCATAGCGACGAAGCGATTAAAAAACGGGTAGCGGCTTTGCTGACTCAAGTCATTGAAGCGGCACCCGGTTCGAAAGCGGCCGAGCGTGCTGAGGACATTTTGCGGGGCATTGCCTATGACCATTTCCGCCAAACCAAGGGCCTTAATCAAGCTGCCGTCAACTATTGTCTAAAAGCGCTAGAGACATTCAAAGGCATGTCAGACCAGGAGATTTCAGGCGTAGCGCTCGAAACCGCAACGCTCGGGCAAAGCGGATTGGATGTGAATAATCCCAATAAAACCTACCCGCTCAGATCGATACCCGGGAATTACACAGGGCTTAATATCGTTTGCATCATGTATGCTGCGCTGGAACGTATCGCGCCGGGACAGGATGCCGGGTTTGATATTAAGGCTGAGTATGAAGAGGCGTTGAGGATTTCCAAAACCAATAACTGACTTGGTTTGGCCATGAAAGCATTGCGACGACGCAGATTTATACGCATGCGGGGCATGCTATCTAAGTTGGTGGCGGATAAATAAGATATAAGCTAAGATTGCAAGCGAACCACACTGAACCGTACTATAAATTATGGCTACCACAGAAGCATTTACCGTCAGAACCGAAGCCGATATTGTTCACCAACTCGACCATATGGCCGAGTCGCTGGATCGGTCACGCAATTACATTGTCAATCAAGCTTTACGGGAATACTTGAAAACCCACGCCTGGCAAATCGAGAAAATCGCCCAAGGCATTGCCGCTGCCGAACGTGGCGAACTGGTTAACCACGATGACATGATGCGAGAGCTGGAAGAATTGATCGAAGAAAAAGCGAAAAGCCAAGCGTGAAGATCGTTTGGACCGAACCTGCCAGGCAAGATTTACGCGACATTTTTTCTTATATCGCCGAAGAGAATCCCCACGCAGCCAGAAGGCTATTGGTTGAAATAAGACAGCGTGCCGTATTGCTGCAAGACAGGCCAGAGTTAGGCCGTGCAGGTCGTGTCGATGGAACGCGAGAGTTAGTGCTTTCTGGTACTCAATATATCTTGCCGTACCGAGTGAAAGACAACCAGATTCAGATTTTAGCCGTATTTCATGGCGCAAGATTATGGCCAGATAATTTTAGCTTATTGAGGAATGATTAATGTTTGGTAAGGAAACCACTGAAACCAGTTCATCACTACCGCTTAACCAATGCCTTGCCAAAACCTATGTAGCGATTACCGGCGAGAAAATGGCAGGGCGACAGGTATTAAACCACTGTTATATTGTCGGCGAAGTTGCGCGTGAACTGCTTAAACGGCTGCCAGATTGGCTGGTTGCCGACTTATTCCCAAATGGGGTAGAGCTGATTGCGGCGTCGCACGATATAGGTAAAGTTAGCCCGACGTTCCAAGCAAAAATTTATCGTGGCACTGATGAATATAAAAACAACTTACCCCTCGAACTAAACAACTTTAATCCTGAGATAGAGCGACAATGGGGCGGCCATGCTGGCGTCAGCCAAGCCACTGCCAAACAGTTAAAGCTAGGCAAATACATCCCAGAGATTCTCGGCCAGCATCACGGTTATTCTCCCAACGTCACCAACCTTGCTACAGATGAAGTATTTGGTGGCAACCCTTGGCAGCAAAGGCGTGAAGAATTACTCGCCGAATTAAAAACCGCACTACAAACCGACTTCCCAGCCGTTCGAGATGAACTACACGCCCGAGTATTGGCGGGTTTTACCAGTGTATCCGACTGGATAGGCTCAGGCTCGCTGTTTGATGATCCAGTGGAGGAGTGGCAACCGAAAATCAAACAAGCCGTCGATACAGCGGGCTTTGTGCGGCCCACGCTCAAACAAAACTTAAGTTTTGCCGATATATTTACTTGGTCGCCACGTGATACCCAGAAGCATTTTATAGAGCACGCCAACCAACCCGGCGTATATATCTTGGAAGCACCGATGGGTCTAGGTAAAACCGAAGCCGCGTTATATGCTACCTATCAATTGCTCGCATCAAATCAAGCGACAGGGTTTTATTTTGCCCTACCTACGCAACTGACATCCGACAAGATTCACGAACGTGTCAGTCAGTTTCTTCAACAAATTCTGGATAGCGATAGCCCGCATAAGCAGCCTTTGTTACTGCATGGTAACGCTTGGTTAAATACCGAATTGGGTAAAGAAGGTAATCCCGGCGGCTCCTGGTTTCAAGCCTCTAAACGAGGCATACTCGCGCCGTTTGCGGTAGGTACCATAGACCAAGCGTTAATGGCAGTGATGAATGTCAAACATGGTTTTGTGCGTACTTTCGGCTTGGCTGGCAAAGTAGTGATACTGGATGAGGTGCATTCCTACGACAGCTATACCGGTACCTTGCTGGATGAATTGGTCAAAGCCTTGCGTGAACTGCATTGCACCGTCATCATTCTCAGTGCAACTTTGACTCAACAAAGGCGCAGCACCTTGTTAGGCTCGGATTCATCGAATTTTGACTATCCACTGATCTCCGCTGCGCCCCAAAACGGTAGTTTTGTCGAACAGCCGGTACAAAAAATAACCGACATCAAGGTTGCCATTCGGCATTGCCATGAGGATGGCGAAGCGATTGAAGAAGCCCTGCGCCGCGCGGAATTGGGCCAACAAGTGTTATGGGTGGAAAACACCGTGGCTGAAGCCCAATACATTTATCGATTATTGTCCGCCCGTGATTGTGAACCCAAAATCGAATGCGGGTTATTACATTCGCGATTTCTAAAAATAGATCGCGAACAAAAAGAAAATCGCTGGACGACTATCTATGGCAAAGATGGCAGTCAAGCTCGACAGCAATGCGGGCGTATCCTGGTAGGTACACAAGTTTTGGAACAATCACTGGACATTGATGCCGATTTTTTGATCAGCCGCTTTGCTCCTAGCGATATGTTGTTACAACGCTTGGGGCGTTTGTGGCGACATCATGAAACCGTGCGTGCTGCCAGTGCTCAGTGCGAAGTTTGGTTATTAGTGCTGGGATTGACTGACGCCATAGATAATCCCGATCAGACCTTCGGAAAAACTGCCAAAGTTTACAGCCCTTATGTGTTGTGCCGCAGTTTAGAAGTGTGGCACAACCGACAAGAGATCACCATACCAGGACAAATCAGAGAGATTATTGAAGCCACTTATGTCGATCGAGAAGAAAATGGAGCCATGCTCAACTACTTCAGAAAGCTCGAAAAGAAGCGGGAAGAAATGCAACACATGGCTTTATTTGGGTTATCCAAAGCCGGTAAAACTCTACCAGAGGAAAAAGCCAGTACCCGCTACAGCGAACAAGACAGCGTGGAAGTATTGCTGATCAAAAACTACTGCATAGATCCACAAAAAGGGGGTGTGGTGGTGAGATTTTTAGACGATGAGTCTGTTTTATTGCCAGCTAAAGGCAAAGGTTTGTCACCTCTGCAACGGCGTGAATTAGCGGCAAAGTTGCTGAAAAACGCCGTGCGGGTTGCCGACTATTTAGCACCCAATGTGCTCGCCGGAAACAGTCTGGATTGGCTACAAGAATATGTGTATTTGGGTAAGCATGAAGGCGAAAGTCGTTTGCGGGTGGCCAAGGTTTTGGATGACGATGTCGTCGTTAGCCTTGATGGCGGTGCCGCGTCAGCACAATATGAGATTCAATATGATCAATACTTCGGCTATCAGGCCAACAAATAACCCTATCAGGAGGATAGATGACGGCTCAACCACGATTTAATCTGGTCGACGAACCCTGGATACCTATCGTCGATATCGGCTTGGTCAGCTTAAAAGACATTTTTAGCCATAGTTACTATCGCTCCTTAGGCGGCAATCCAGTACAAAAAATCGCCTTGACTAAGCTATTGTTGGCGATTGCCCAGTCCGCATCCACACCAGAAGATGATGACGCTTGGGCGGAATCAGGCGTATCCGGGATGTCGGAAAAATGCTTAAAGTATCTGGAACGCTGGCATGATCGCTTTTGGCTGTATGGCGACAAACCGTTTTTACAAATACCGGCTATACAAACGGCAAATATGCAAAGCTACGGCGCAGTTTTAACCGAAATTGCCACAGGTAACACCACGGTATTGACCCAATCCCAAATAGAAAAGCCGTTGTTGGACGCCGACAAAGCTCTATTACTGTTAACGTTGATGGGTTTCGGTTTAGGCGGTAAAAAAACCGACAATAGTGCAGTGTTATCGCTTGGTTACACGGGAAAAAGCAACGACAAAGGCAAGGCAAGTACCGGTAAACCCGGAACCGCTATTGGCTTTATGGGGTTTCTTCATAACTTTCTAATCGGCCAATCCATTGCAGAAACCGTTTGGCTAAATCTGCTAACCCGCGATCATTTACAACAACTTTCCATTTATAGCGACGGGTTGGGTATCGCACCATGGGAACAGATGCCAATAGGGGAAGCTTGTGATACCGCTAAAGCGTTGCAAAACAGCTTGATGGGAAGATTACTGCCGCTATCGCGTTTTTGTTTATTGACAGAAACCGGACTACATTATTCCGAAGGCATTGCACATCATGGCTACAAAGAAAACATGGTAGACCCAAGTGTGTCTGCGGATTTTTCCGGCAAAGATCCAAAAGTGATTTGGGTAGACCCAGGGAAAAGACCCTGGCGGTTTTTAACTGCTCTACTTGGCTTTATCGCACAAACCAATACACAAGGATTTGATTGTTATCACTTACGCTTAGGCCTGCTTCGCGCCAGATCAGAGGTGGCCATGTTGGGAATTTGGTCCGGTGGTTTGCGTGTGAGTAGTAATGCCGGCGAACAATATGTTTCCGGCACTGATGATTTCGTCGAATCCGTCATTATGTTGCCCCAAGAAATTTTGGGTAGCACTTGGTTCGCCAACTTGAAACAGGAAATGACCGAACTCGATCAACTTTCCAAAATAGTTTACAGCGCGACACTCAACTATTTCAAAAACCAAAATAGCGAAGGCAAAGCCCAAGCCGGATTGGCCAGTAACCTATTCTGGCAACTCTGCGAGCGCAAATTTCAAGATTTGGTTAATAACTGTCACGACTATAACCAAGCCAAAGCACTGCGTAAAAACTTCGCCGGTTTCGCCAATCAGGCCTATGACCACTTTTGTCCCAAAGACACAGCCAGACAACTGGATGCCTGGGCCAAAAATCGGCCTAATCTGGGCAATTATCTGAAAGATCAAACCAAAACAGAAGAGGCTCCAGCATGAGTAGCGAAGCAAGAAAACCTAACAAAACTGAGGCTTTTGTGAAATTCACCATCGAGCAATGTCAAAAAGACAAAGGCATTGCCGCCAGATTGAAACGCGCCGACAACCCCAATACCGAATACCAGTGTTGGGAGCATCTCGCCGCGTTTCATGTCGATTTAGAAAAAGATTTCGAGCGCTTACCCTATGCCACTATCGCCGCAGCCATCGCTAAGGCCAAAGCGGAACATGCCGGCAACATCAATATAGGTCGCGCGATTGCGCTTTGTTACGAGGATGGCAATAACAGTGATCAAGCCAAAGCCAAATTACGGCGTTTATTGAGCTGTGAATCGGTTGAGGAAGTCTGTCGGATTTTACGGCCTTTGTTCAGCCTAATCGACGCCAAAGCCGGTGTGAATTTGAACTATACCCAATTGCTGAGCGATTTACTTTATTTTCATAATAATCAGCAACGGGTCAAAAGCCGCTGGGCGCAGAATTTTTACCAGCGGATCCGTGAAGAGGAAGCCGCATGAGCGATATGTATGCCGCTGTCTTGCGCCTGTCGCGCAACGATGTCAAAACCCTAAAAGTAACCGACGCTTACTCATTACATCGGGTGGTTTACGATTTGTTTGACGATATCCGTAGCACGCAGCAAAAACAAACCAGCATTCCCAGTGGCATTTTATATGCCGACAAAGGCGGGGACTTTACGAGCCGACAGATTTTGATGTTGGCCAATCGGCCACCCAACCCTGCACCGGACTATGGACAGGTTGAAAGCAAAGTGATTGGTGACGCCTTTTTACATTATCCGCGCTATGCGTTTGAAGTCATCGTCAACCCTGGCAAGCGGGACAAACAAACCGGCAAAATTGTTGCCGTGCGTGGCCGCGAAGCGATTACCGCCTGGTTTATTGATCACGCCGAGAAGTCCTGGGGTTTCAAAGTTAATCCCATCAATCTGCAAATCGAAAAGATGGCGGTACAGACCTTTAAAAAAGATAGCCAAACCGTTACCCACGGCAGTGCCACCTTGAAAGGCGAACTGCACGTCACCGACCGAGACCAATTCAGGCAAAGTTTTAGGCAAGGCATAGGACGTGGCAGGGCGTTTGGGTTTGGTTTGCTACAAATTGTGCCACTTGCACCGCTTTAACGATCATCATTCAATTTAAGGGATCCACATTATGATTAACAACCCACTCAAGAACACTCGCGTCGAATTCCATATCCTACAATCGTTTCCTGTTACCTGCTTAAACAGAGATGATGTCGGTGCGCCTAAAACCGCTGTAGTTGGCGGCAGTACGCGGGCGAGGGTCAGTTCTCAGGCATGGAAACGTCCGGTGCGTATGGCCTTGCAAGATTTCGGCGTTAAATTGGCTATCCGTAGCAAACATGTCGCGAATTACGTTAGTAACGCTTGCATTCAGTTAGGCGCTAACGAAGAACAAGCCAAACGCTGCAGCGAAGTCATTGCCGCATCGTTGACTAAAGACACATTACATTTTTTCACCGAAACCGAAGCAAAGGCTTTTGCGGCATTCGCTCAAGAGCAGGAATTCGATGTTGCCAAAATCAAAGATAAAGAGATTCAAAAACTCGCCAAGAAAGTCTTCAATCCTGCTGTTGATGGACTCGATATTGCATTGTTTGGTCGCATGGTAGCACAAGCCGCTGAACTGAACGTTGAAGCCGCAGCTTCATTTTCGCACGCCATTTCCACCCACAAAGTCAGTAACGAAGTTGAGTTTTTTACCGCGCTGGACGATCTGCAACAAGATCCCGGTGCGGCCCACATGGGCAGCCTGGAGTTCAACTCAGCCACCTATTACCGCTACATCAGCCTCGATTTGGGACAACTCAGCCAAACGTTAGCAGGTCAAAACCTGCCAGAAGCCGTCGAAGCCTTTACAAAAGCAATATTTGTCGCCGTACCGGCGGCCAGACAAACTACCCAATCCGGTGCTTCACCTTGGGAATACGCCAAAGTGTTGGTGAGAACCGGTCAACGCTTGCAAGTCCCTTTTGAAACCGCCTTAAAAGCCAAAGACGGAGGTTTTCTACAACCCAGTATTGCTGCGTTATCTACTTATTTAGCCGACAAAGAAAAGCTGTTCGGCTCTTTATTTGGCAAAGTGTCCGAGTATACTTGGGGAGTGGATACAAACTTCAGTATCGATGATTTGGTTGCGGAGCTAAAACAACATGCAGAAGGATGACGGGATGACTAATCCGTATCTGCTATTGTGGCTGGAAGCGCCTTTGCAATCCTGGGGGCAGGACTCTAAATTTGGTCGCCGCGATACCCTGAATTTCCCCACCAAATCTGGCATTCTTGGCTTGATTTGCAGCGCGATGGGAGCGGGTGGCGAACAACGCGAATTATTGGCTGAATTTGCCGCTTTAGATCAAACGGTACTAGCTTTTGTGCGATATCTCGATAACGGTAGCGAGACAATCAAACTTGAGCGGGAACCTTTGTTGAGAGATTTTCATATGGTGGGCAGCGGTTATGATGATCAAAACCCATGGGAGAGTTTATTAATCCCCAAAACCAATGTTGGCAAAAAAGCTGTGGGGGGCGGCGCTAAAATGACCTATCGCTACTACCTGCAAGACGCCAATTTTGCTATTTTGCTACAAGTGCCAGCAGCAAAAGCTGATGCTGTTGCCGAAGCTTTGCAGAACCCTGTATGGGATGTTTACTTAGGTCGAAAATGTTGTGTCCCAACTGATTTTATCTATCGAGGACAATACAAAAGTGGAGACGATGCCATTGCACAAGCCTTGAAAATCGCCGAAAAAAAATCGCTGGTGGAGGATTTTCGGGTGCTGTGCGGAGAACACCCAGGCGAAGCCCTCACCTTAATGGATGTTCCCATCCAGTTTGGCGAATTCAAAAAATATCGTGATCGACGCGTGACAGTCGTCAACACAGGATAAGCGGCCAGCTCTTTAACAATTTGGATTTTTCACGGGCAACAAAAGGTTAACAGAAACGATTTATGGCGGAAGATAAGCAGAGTCCGACCCGACTACTGATCAAAGTCACGCGAGATACCTTGCCGCAGGTGAGCAGTAAATACCCGTTTATTTATCTGGAACGGGGGAGATTGGAAATCGATGACAGCAGCATCAAATGGATAGACTGCGATTGCAACGTCATACGTCTGCCTATCGCCACCTTAAATTGCCTGTTACTAGGCCCTGGAACGACGGTTACCCATGAAGCCATAAAAGTCATTGCGTCGGCGAATTGCGCCGTGTGCTGGGTAGGCGAAGACAGCCTACTGTTTTATGCCGTCGGCCAAACACCAACCTCCAATACCCGCAATTTGCGTAAACAACTGCTGTTATCGGCCGATGACACAAAATCGCTGGAGGTAGCCCGAAGGATGTACGCACGTCGTTTCCCCAAAGCGGAACTGTCTGGTAAAAGCCTGAAAGAAATGATGGGCATGGAAGGTTACCGGGTGCGCCAGTTATACGAAAATAAAGCCCAGGAATACAAAATTGGCTGGAAAGGTCGTTCGTATGTGCCGGGTAAATTTGAAATGGGCGACATGACCAACCAGATACTGACCTCGGCCAATGCCGCGCTATACGGTATAGTGAGTTCGGCAGTTTATAGCCTGGGCTACTCTCCCCATATTGGTTTTATACATTCGGGTAGCCCGCTGCCGTTCGTGTATGACTTGGCCGACTTATACAAAGAAAAACTGTGCATTGACCTGGCATTTTCATTAACTCTGGAAATGGCGGGTAAGTACAATAGACACAAAGTTTCGGAAGGTTTTAGACAGCGGGTTATCGAAATGGATTTACTAGCCACCATTAGCGCGGATATTGAAGAAATGTTAGGAGGTAAACATGCTCGTCGTGATAGCTAATGACCTACCACCAGCGGTTAGGGGACGCATGAAACTTTGGTTTGTCGAACCGCGCCCCAATGTATTCGTTTCCGGGGTCAAAGACTCGGTCGGTAAAGCCGTAGTCGATTATTTGTATGAACACTGCCCGCCGGAAAGCGGTTTAATGATTTTTCGACGTATTAATGCAGTGCCTGGCTACGAAATACGAGGCATTGGCGATACCAAACGTAGTATTGTCGAAATATCGGGCCTGCAATTAGTACAAGAAAAACCGGGATCTAACATAGTATGAAATTTTTAAAACCACAATATATTGGGTTTAATTAAAAAAACACCACGAATTGCTGGTGTCTTCCCCACGCCCGTGGGGGTGTTTCCAAGATCGAGGCCGGTTCCAGTTCGGTATTTGTGTCTTCCCCACGCCCGTGGGGGTGTTTCCAACACTTGTTCTTGCTGCTTAAACGGGATATTGTCTTCCCCACGCCCGTGGGGGTGTTTCTCCCACTATAGAACAACCCGCAGGCCTTGAAAAGTCTTCCCCACGCCCGTGGGGGTGTTTCTATAATCAAAGACTTAAAAAGATTCCACGACGTGTCTTCCCCACGCCCGTGGGGGTGTTTCTAAAATTCCCTCGATCATGCATCTCGGGGTTTTGTCTTCCCCACGCCCGTGGGGGTGTTTCTCAGTGGATGTGGTGGTAGAGAACGGTACGCCCGTCTTCCCCACGCCCGTGGGGGTGTTTCTCTGTCTACAATCAGCTTCATGTTTGCAACTGCGTCTTCCCCACGCCCGTGGGGGTGTTTCCTGATTTGTTTTGCCTGATATTTCCATGTCAACGTCTTCCCCACGCCCGTGGGGGTGTTTCTGATCGAACTGACATTAACAAACTGAGACGGTGGTCTTCCCCACGCCCGTGGGGGTGTTTCCGAAAAATAAATTAAACCTGACTCCCCTTATCAGTCTTCCCCACGCCCGTGGGGGTGTTTCTCAACGTGCCGTAACTGTTCGTCCATATAACCTGTCTTCCCCACGCCCGTGGGGGTGTTTCTTTCATTGATTTCTCCAGCAGGCTTTGAGATTGGTCTTCCCCACGCCCGTGGGGGTGTTTCTATACAGATCCCCTCAAATGCAGAGTTCGTGGGGTCTTCCCCACGCCCGTGGGGGTGTTTCCGAATCGGGCCACATCGATCTGCCTGCTGAGCTGTCTTCCCCACGCCCGTGGGGGTGTTTCTCTGCCCTGATTGCGAAGGATCTGGGGAAGGACGTCTTCCCCACGCCCGTGGGGGTGTTTCCTGTTATATACAGTCTATCAAACTCCGACATGGGTCTTCCCCACGCCCGTGGGGGTGTTTCCAGTTGTGAGATATCTCACAGACAGTGTTTTAAGTCTTCCCCACGCCCGTGGGGGTGTTTCTTGATAGGCCCTGTTAGCGGGTCGCCTGCCGTTGTCTTCCCCACGCCCGTGGGGGTGTTTCCATCAGATCCGCCTGGGTAACGAGTTGTCGATTGTCTTCCCCACGCCCGTGGGGGTGTTTCTCTTAAAAACGACACCCGCGAACGCGTCTCATCGTCTTCCCCACGCCCGTGGGGGTGTTTCCTAAACTTAAAACGATTTCAGGTTTCGGCGGCGGTCTTCCCCACGCCCGTGGGGGTGTTTCCATTTAAAACTAACGCGTCAACACCAGGGTCTGGTCTTCCCCACGCCCGTGGGGGTGTTTCTCAGGGATTGGCTACCAGCGGGCTTTTTACAGAGTCTTCCCCACGCCCGTGGGGGTGTTTCTTTCAGGAAAGTTGAAAAAGGGCCTATTATCAGGTCTTCCCCACGCCCGTGGGGGTGTTTCCCAGCAACACAAAATCTATTACCCGGCAACGTCGTCTTCCCCACGCCCGTGGGGGTGTTTCTAAAAATCCCGCCAGATAAACACCAACCTGAGCTTACTTTCACTGTCTTTTTGTTTGCTCATCAAAAACAAACTACAATAAGAACAAATAGAGAACATAATAACCCTTTAACACACCTCAAAACCCGATACCCCATGCACAGCTTTCCGGACAATATGCTCTTCCCTGCACTAACACTGATGCCGGTGGCCTTGCCGCTGTTTTCCGGTAAAGTCGCCGCCGGCTTTCCTTCGCCCGCCGATGATTATGTCGAGAAAACCCTGGACTTAAACGAGCTGCTGGTACAAAAGCCCGCCGCTACGTTCTTTGTCCGCGCGGAAGGCGAATCGATGCTCGGTGCCGGCATTCATCCCAACGACATTCTGGTCGTCGATCGCTCAATTGAGCCGGTACCGGGCAAGATTGTGATTTGCGCGCTGAATGGGGAGTTGGTGGTAAAGCGGTTGAAACGCCAGGCTGGGCAATGGCTGTTAGGCTCGGAAAACCCGGCGTATCGGGATATCGTTCTTCTCGAAGAGCTGGAAATAGTTATATGGGGCGTGGTGACTAGCGTGATTCATCCGGTGTGATGCACAGCCGAAGGCTTTGGAAACACGAGTCAGAATGGGGTTCGAGGCGTTATATGGTAGATTTGCGGGAGTTGGTGGGGGTGAAATGTTCTTGAAATACAGGGCTGTTGACGATCAAAAAGGGACACTCAAAACTGCGCATTGAATGACGACTGAAGTTCAACGTAAAACTCAGCGGTGACGCGTTAGCCTAGTCCGCTAGAGTGCTTATATAGGCGGGTTGATATCTCCACCATTTCCTGCAAATAGCGAAGTGCATTATTTACCGCTTAGTCATTTTTAGAAAAGCCTGTGCAATTTCAGGCTCTCGCAGTACCACATTGGTTTCCCTCCTTGATTTGGTTTGCATATTTGACACATATAATCTCACCAAAATCCGATCTTTTATATTCAGGTCGAATTTCATCTGTTGTTTCCTATTTAGGTTTCTTCATAAAGTTGCCTCTAAGGATTTGTTGCCGACCGCGCCGATATGATGCGGATCGCGTTTCCCCTTTTAGTATGAGATACCGCAAGCAAGCGTCTTTTAGAAGAAATACCTAAGGTTACAGACCGCTCATCGCCTTCTGAGTGATCAGGATTATGGACAGTAATCGAAAACAAACGCGTAATGGCCTAAGAACTGACCCATTTTTCCACGATAATCGAAGAGGTACGGGCTACTGATTGCGTTTTAGGGTGCTCATTCGCTTAGAAAGTCCTAATCCAACCAAACCTAAAAATACGAGAGAAATTGTCCCTGGCTCCGGGATGTTACTTCCACTATTATTACTAAACTCCCCAAACTGCAAGCGGTCAAACTGAATGCCATCACCTGTCTGCGTGCTTGTAATCGTGACTCTACTGAAGGCTTGAGCATCATCAATGAGTCCACCAAAGCGTCGTTGCTCCCGAGGTTGTGGTGCTGTCAAGATAATTTGAGATGCGCTATTCTCGATACTTAAGCTAAGGGTGCCCCCGCTGAAGACATCTAATGCACCAAGTATGTCAATTGCAAACAAATTTATCGGCCTGTTGAATTGAAACGTCAAAATGTTACCGTTAAATTGATTGTCGACAATTCCGATTGTTCGGACACCATCGGTAGGAATCGCATTATAAATTGCGGAAGGAACGCTTAGAAGGTTTCCACCGCCAATAACGGTAGCTGAAAATCCAGAAAAATTTACGCTTGGCGTCTCTGTAAAAACCGTCTCGAAACTCTCAGTTGCTAAAGTATTCGATGCTAGTGCTAATGCTGTTTGAAAGCTTGACTCATCTGTAAAAAATATTGGAGCAGCATAGCTCTGGGTAGTAAATAGTGCATAAAGCATTATTACCTTCCTGACATCACGAATTATATTTTTCGTCATAACGTTCTCCTGAGTCTAGAATGCTTTAATTGGACTCGTGTTCTCGAATTTAACAAAAAACCAACCAGGTCATTTTCCAAAACACACTAGAATCAATATAGATACAACACTTTTCTGAAAGCCTTTATTGTACTGACTCGCAAGTTCCGACTTGGGAGCTGATGCTTTGAATTTTCTAGTTTTTTTATTTGTCGCTATCGTGATGTTGGGCGACAACTATCTTGACCGGTTGACCGATACCTGGGACAAACGAAGTCATACTCGGTAGCCCGACTTTCCTTGATTTCAGGATTCGTAACTTTCCGTCCCTGCGTTACCGTAGGTTTGGCGCTATTTATTATTTTTCTTTAATTTATTAATTATTGCTATACGTGTGAATACCTATTGACGGCTTTCGGCTTAGCACCAATCAAATTGATTTAACCCTCTGCAACTCGCCGAAAACTTACACTGGATTTCTGCTAAAACATCCCCTCCAACACCCCAGGTGTCGTAACCTTCCCTCCCCCTCCGGAAAAGCTCAACTCCACCGCCGCATCCCCCTGCCTTAACCAAAACTGCACCATCACCTCGCCCCGAATTGCGGTCAGATTTAGGTAATCGCGCAAGTCTTCGGCCTTCGCATAATGCAGCTTGACCTTGTTACCACCCCAAATCACTGGATGATAGGTTTCGATCTGGCTGACATTGACCACCTTATCGGCATCCACATACAGCTCGCCCAGCAGATAATAGCCATGGTTGGCTTGCAGGTTGTCGACCAGCCAACGCAATGAGCGGCCCTTCATGTCGACGCGCTGCGAGATCACCCGCAACGGCTCCCCTTTGATCAGCACGGCATCGACCGGGAACAGGTTATGGTGCATCTGACTCTTGCCGGCGGACCGCGCTTTGCCCTGGTATTCGATGATCAGCCCACTTTGCCAGGCGCCCAGTACCGGGCAGCTGCAGGCGATATGCTCCAGGGTCAGGTTATCGATGGCTTTGAGTTCCAGCGTGTGCCAGTTGAGGCCCTGCACTTGCACGTATTCGTCATAAGCGATATCGA
>JAGXSU010000119.1 GCA_018333785.1 Methylomicrobium sp.
GTCGGGCAATGTTTCGAAAACTTGCCTGATTCGCTCGATCAAGCGGGATTGTGTGAATTGTTCTTTTGGGTTAAATGGGTAAGCCATCGTCCGTGCAGGGATATGAAAAAATCACCACAGTTTACCAGCATTGGCTAAATTGAGAATTGCTGACTTCACTCATTCTATTTTGCTGCCCCAGAAATTATTAGTACAATCGGTCCGCAAGCCCTGCTGATTCAAAAGCGTCTCCTATGCTCAACAGTGAGTAAGCCAAACAAAACCCCACTGTTTGAAAATACCGATGGTTTACGCTTGATCATGCAACCCTGACATCAATAACTATAAATAAAACAAAAAGGTTGGAACATGAAAAAAGCACCATTACTTATTGCCTTATGCCTGGTTATGACCCATGAAATCGCCACGGCACAGACTGACCACAGCATGCATTCAGGAAGCGGCGGAAGTGGTGCGGCCTGTCAAAAACTCAAACTGCAAAAAAACAAACTGATCCCGCCGCCGCTTACCGTCGTGCCGCCCGGTTCCGAAATATCTTTTATGGCTTTCGGCGTTGATGACCCGGAACATCTTGAAGTCACAGTAAAAAAGATACCGGTAGAAATTACCACCGAATTTAAAGACACCTTCTATCTGGTCCACGGCAAATTACCGCCCGAACTAAAAAATACCGCCGCACGCCTCAGCGTAAAACTCAGAGGTAAAACCGAAAAATGTATTTTTGAAGACGGCTGGCTGGTAAAAATAGGGCCTTAACCCCTGATAGACAAGCCAAATATCCAGTTCTTTTTATTGATCCACAAAAAGCATAACTAACAATACGAAGCTGATACTCCGGGTAGGTTGGGTTAGCTCGTAGAGCCTAACCCAACAATCTAAGAGTCTGACTTTCGTCACTACTCGCCCGCCTGAAATAGAAAGTGTGAGTGATTGATTGAAAAGGCTTGTGCAACAGGGATGATTTCATATGTCTTTTGAAATCAAGCGTCTACACCCCATAAAATGGATGGGAAGAGCAGATACCAAGTTTCGAATAAACCCCTTTTCTATGTTAGAAAAATAAAGCTTGCAGTAGAAACTGTTTTGAATTTAACTTAAATCAGTCTCATCAATACCCAAAGATGCCATGAACGACTTTATAGCACAACTGCTTGAAGCAAACGGTCACCGCAAGACACGTCTGTTGGCCATCCTGCGGGCCATTCAGGCAACTTATTTCCATATCCCGAAAGAAGCCATCACTTTGCTATCCCGGTCATTGGGCTTGCCGGTTTCGCATATCATCAGTGTGGTTGATTTTTACAGTTTTTTTCATTCAACGCCGCGCGGGCAATATGACATTTTGTTCAGTGATTCCATCACGGATCACATGCTGGACAAGCAAAGTCTGATGAATTACTTTTCCCATCAGTGCCAGGTAGGCATTGGCCAGGTTCGCAAAGACGGTCGCGTCAGCCTGGATAATACTGCGTGTACCGGCATGTGCGACCAGGGACCTGCGGCTTTGATTAACGGTTACGCGGTGCCGCGTCTTGACCGGCCTAAAATCGATTTGATTGCAAAGCTGATTGAACAGGAACTGCCTTTAGCCGAGTGGCCTGAAACTATCTTTCAGGTTGATGATCCGATCTGGAAAACAGGCTTGCTGTTAAACAGCCGCTTAGCACCCGGAGAAAGCCTCTTGGCGGCGGATGCCAGGGGGTTGGATGCCACTTTAAATGAAATTGATCAATCGAAACTGAGAGGCCGGGGCGGTGCAGGGTTTAAAACTGCGCTTAAATGGCGGTTATGCGCCAGCGAACCGGAACAGGAACGTTTTGTTGTCTGTAACGCGGATGAAGGCGAACCCGGCACGTTTAAAGACCGCGTGCTGCTGAACCGTTACGCCGATTGGCTGATCGAAGGCATGACACTGGCCAGTCTGTTAATCAAATCGCAACAAGGTTTTTTGTATTTACGAGGTGAGTACCTGCATCTGTTTGAGCCTTTGCAGGCAAAACTCGCGGAAAGACGCCTTAATGGCTTGCTGGGAGACAATATCCTAGGCAAAGGCTGGTCATTTGATATTGAAATTTGTCTGGGCGCGGGATCTTATATTTGTGGCGAAGAATCGGCATTGATTGAATCGCTTGAAGGTCGCAGCGGCATAGCCAGAAATCGCCCGCCCTATCCGGTCACCGAAGGCTATCTCAACAAACCGACCATTGTGGATAACGTCGAAACCTTTATTGCCGCCGCCCATATTGCGATTCATGGCGGAAATTGGTTTGCTGCGCAAGGCACAGAGCAATCCAGCGGCACCAAGATTCTCAGCATCAGCGGCGATACGCCGCAACCCGGCATTTATGAAGTCCCTTTCGGCACGCCTGTTGCCGCCATTCTTGAGGACTGCCTGGCAGAGGATGTACTGGGCATTCAGGTCGGAGGCCCATCAGGTACTTTTATCTCGAACCGGGAGTTTCATCGGCGACTGGCTTTCGAGGATTTACCTTCAGGGGGCTCATTTATCATTTTTAACAAGCAGCGCGATATTCTTGAAATCGTCAGGAATTTTACGCATTTTTTTGCAGATGAAAGCTGCGGTTTTTGTACACCTTGCCGGGTCGGCACCATTTTATTGAGTGAGCAAATCGACAAACTTTATGATGGTTATGGCTCGGTCGGCGATATTGTAGCGCTTCAGGAATTGGGACATCTGCTGAAAACCAACAGTCATTGCGGTCTTGGTCAGACTGCGGCTAATCCCATGCTCAACACCCTGGCACGCTATCCTGAAATTTACCAGAGCAAAATCAAATTTCCGCATTTCGGACCCGGCTTCAATCTGGATGAAGCCTTGCAAGCAGCCCGTAAAATAGCGCATCGAGACGATAGCGAAGCGCATCTATCTCAATCAGGAGACTGACATGACCCAAACGTTCATGCTGGATGGGCTCGCCATTCCGTTCGAAGACGGCCAAACCATCATGGAAGCGGCGATTGCAGCAGGCCACTACATTCCGCATCTGTGTTATCACCCGGACTTCACGCCCTATGGCAGCTGTAAACTCTGCAATGTGAATGTTAACGGCAAGATTTGTGCGGCCTGCACCTTTCCGGCGATGGCCGGACAAACCGTTATCAGCGAATCAGAGGAACAGAACAGAGACCGGCAAAGAATCACGCAAATGCTATTTGTAGAAGGCAATCATTTTTGCCCATCCTGTGAAAAATCGGGTAACTGCCAGCTTCAGGGTGTCGCGTATCATCTTAAAATGACAGATGATCACTTTAATCATCAGTTTCCCCATCGCGAAATAGATGCCTCGCACCCGGACATACTGATTGATTTCAACCGTTGTATATTCTGCGCTTTGTGCGTGAGGGCCAGCCAGGAAGAGGACGGCAAAGCGGTATTTGCCATCAGCGGACGCGGCATCAACAAACGTCTGATTATCAATTCAGATTCAGGCCAATTGAAAGACAGCGAATTGACAGTGAATGACCGCGCCACACATATCTGCCCAACCGGAGCCATTCTGATCAAACACACCGCGTATCAGGTGCCTATCGGTGACAGACAATTTGATCATCATTCCATCTCCGAAGTCAGTATGGACCAGGATAGCAGCGCACCATGACCGATAAAATCCGTATCGCAACCACTTCGCTGGCAGGCTGTTTTGGCTGCCATATGTCCTTCCTGGATATCGATGAGCGCCTTTTGGAACTGATTGAGCATGTGGAATTTGACCGCTCCCCGCTTACCGATATAGAACATTGTGGGTCCTGTGACATTGGACTGATAGAAGGCGGCGTCTGTAATTCTGAAAATGTTCATGTGTTGCGTGAATTCAGAGAGCACTGCAAAATTCTGGTTGCCGTTGGTGCTTGCGCGATTAATGGCGGCTTACCAGCCATGCGCAATTTTGTGCCTCTGGAAGAATGCCTGAATGAATCCTATATGACGGGTATTGGTATTGAGAATCCCCAGATTCCCAATGACCCGGAACTGCCTTTACTGCTGGACAAAGTCAGGCCAATCCATGAAATTGTCAAAATTGATTATTTTTTACCCGGCTGCCCGCCCTCAGCCGATGTATTCTGGAAATTCTTAACCGATTTATTGGCAGGACAGGAACCCTCGCTGACTTATGAACTGCTTCGTTATGATTGATGCAGCAGTTAATCGCCCTGTGTTCCTTCACCGAATAGACCACTGAGATCCGTCATGTACGAACATTTAGAAACCGCTGAGAATCCTGACAAACTGAAACGCGTCGTCATCGATCCGGTTTCGCGGGTAGAAGGCCACGGCAAAGTTACTTTGTTGCTGGATGAAAACGACCAGGTCAAACAAGCCAGGCTCCATATCGTCGAATTCCGGGGCTTCGAACGCTTTATACAAGGCCGCCCCTATTGGGAGCTTCCTGTGCTGGTCCAACGACTGTGCGGCATTTGCCCGGTCAGTCATCATTTGGCGGCGGGCAAAGCCATCGATCAACTGGTGGGCGTCGATCCGGAAAACCTGCCGATCGCGGCAACCCACCTTCGAAAACTGCTGCATTTTGGCCAGGTTTTACAATCTCATGCCCTGCACTTTTTTCATCTGGCCAGTCCCGATTTGTTGTTCGGTTTCGACAGCGATATCGCTAAACGCAATATCATTGGCGTGATAGGCGCGCATCCCGACATCGCATTACAAGGCGTCAAACTGCGTAAATACGGACAGGAAGTGATACGGGTGGTATCCGGTAAGCGTGTGCACGGCACTGCGGCCATCCCGGGTGGAATGAATAAGCCGCTCAGCAAATCCGATCGTGACTATTTATTAACCGACATAGACCAGATCATCGCCTGGACTGCAAGCGCAGTCGCACTGGTTAAAACACTGCATTGCAGCAACCGGTCTTTCTACGATGAGTTTGCCAGTATACCCAGTCATTACATGGGACTGATACAGACTGACGGAGCTCTTGAGCTTTATCACGGCGGACTCAGAGCCAAAGATACGGAAGGTGCGGTTATTTTCGACCATGTCGATTATTGCAAGTACAACGACTACATTCACGAACAGGTTAAATCGTGGACGTATATGAAATTTCCTTATCTCCTCTCCTTAGGCAAGGAAAACGGCTGGTACCGGGTCGGCCCGCTGGCCAGAGTGAACAACTGCGACTTTATTGATACGCCTCTGGCCGAAGCCGCCCGCATTGATTTCAAACAACATTTTGAAAGCCCGCAAGTACACAGCACACTGGCTTTCCATTGGGCAAGAATGATTGAGGCCTTGCACTGCGCCGAAAGCATCAAGCAGTTGCTTAATGACCCGGTAACATTGTCTACCGACCTGGTCACGCAAGGCGAAAAACGTTTTGAAGGCGTAGGCGTTATTGAAGCCCCGCGCGGCACGCTATTTCATCATTACCAAATCGATGAAAACGATATCGTCACTCGCGCCAACCTGATCGTATCGACGACCAGCAATAACACAGCGATGAACGAATCAGTCCGACAGGTTGCCGCCACCTATCTGAATGGCCGGGAGCTTAACGAGGCTTTATTGAATAATCTGGAAGTCGCGATTCGAGCTTATGACCCTTGTTTATCATGCGCCACCCATGCCATGGGCAAAATGCCTTTAGCCGTTGAACTGGTCGATAATGAAGGGAAAATAGTCGATCGTCTGGTTAAAAGCTCAAGCAGCCACATTGCTGCAGCCTAATATCAAACCGACGCTGATTATCGCCGTTGGCAACCTCAGCCGGGGCGATGACGCGCTGGCCCCCCTGCTGCTGGAGTTAATAGAACCCGTTATTGACGAAAGCACTACCGAGCTAATCACCGATTTTCAACTGCAGCTTGAGCATGCCCTGGATATCACTGGCAGAGACCGGGTTTTATTTATAGATGCGGCCGTCGAATGCACAACGCCATTCAGTTTTTCAGAGCAACAAGCAAGCACTGAATATGCTCATACCTCCCATATTATGTCACCTGCAGCGATCATGCAGGTTTATCAGAAAATCACAAAGCGGCTGGCGCCACCGTGTTTTTTGTTGAGCATAAAAGGCGAATCATTTGAGTTGGGTGAGAGCATCAGCGCATCCGCCGAACAGCATCTTCAGGCGGCAAAAGTTTTTACGCTGGCTGCTCTGAAGCTGTCCAGCGTCGAAGAGTGGCGAAAATTGCATAGGAATTTCGTCTTATAAAACTGCGTTCCATCCAAGCAACGCGTTAACAGTGGGTGCCGCTCAAGCTATACACTTATTTTCCTGATGCGTGAACTCGTCTACTCCCATTCGGTCCATGACTAAGATTAGCCATCAAGCAATAGGCGTGGCAAATCCTTTTGAATCGTGATCGTACATTGTCTAACCGATCAAGCCACCTCAATCTATCTTGTTAATCAAGATTGATTTACCTGGAAGCAATGGCTAGCTATGTTATGCAATGTTATAACGATCACTCATTGTGGACTGAGTGTCGGCACGATCTATATATGCTGCATTTCAAGACGCGATACCCGATGTACCTAAGACAAGCAGATTAATTTTTAATTGTAAAAATCGATGATAGATTTATTTGCATAAAAATCAATCATAAAGCCATTATGAATTCGGGAAATCTATTACATCTTAACTTAAGAGGTGAAATCATATGACTATGAATAAAAAGATTTTATATTTACTGGGCACAGCCATTCTATTGACCTCCTGCGCCAATCCAAAAAAAGAAGTAACCCAAACAGATAGCAAAGCAGTCCAACAAGTCATAGAAGACTTAGGCTTGGTCTATGTCGAAGAAGGAGCAAATTCTGTTATTACTTACGATGAAGTTAATGCAGCTCAACAAGCATGGTGTGATGCTTTGGTGAAAATAGGCCAATTGAAAGAAGAAGGGGGCGATTACAAAGCATATGCTGAAAAAGTGCTTTCAGAAGCTTACAACTATGATTACGGAAAGGTGTTTTTTAAGCCTACATTAGCTTTTGGTGACCAAACCTTTAGAAATGATAAAAAAGGCGCATTGGCCTATTTTGTTGGCGGTGATCCAGATTATCCAAATGATAAAGGTTTTGCCCTTAAGCCCTGGGTAAAAGCTCGATACGACAACACCGGCAATAAAAATGAAGGTATCCAAATTTATGGTTCGGTAGCAATAACAATGGGTAATGTGTGGGTTACCGATAAGAGCGGTAATGAAGTAATGGTCGATAAAACGTGGGTTTTCAAAAAAGGAAAAGACGGAAAACTTAGGATTATCGTTCATAAGTCGGCATTACCCTATTCTCCTACTGCTGAATAAATAACTCTGAGGTTAGACTAACCAAAATAAGCTGGGATGTTCAAAATATTTAACAATACCCATCGTGGTCGAAATTCGGCACCTGGTTGCCCGTCAAAGGACGCTGTAAAACCATCCCTGTAGCTCTATGCCAGCATCCATGCTGGCAAAGCCTTTGCCGAACAACCCGTTGCCTCCTTAGGCACTGCCGAAATTTGAAGTGCGAAAATTACAAGACGAAGATTCTGTCGTTATAGCCCATTCTCTTCTTTATAAATAGGGTAATTACCGACGCAATCGTGTCTTAATGATGTAAAAAACGACTATCATGACTTAAGGCAGCCTTGACTGAAACCAACCTAAATTATCAAATTCACTGGTATTGGTAATGACAAAAAATATTGCTTATAAAGTGTTGTTAACGGTGTTGGTCTTACTCGCAGTGGTATTTTATGATTTGACCCTGCCCTTAATTAAGATCATTATTCAGTTAAAAGTCAATATCTTAGGATTCTTTTTAGAACCACTACTGCAATCGACTTTTGACGTAGAGCTTCGTGAAGCTCGGATCATTGCGGCTTGGATCTATTTGCTGATAGCAATTGTTATATCGGGTTATTTATTTCTTGTAATTCATCAGGCTTTATTCGATTTTTTTCACACCGCTCGTCAATCCTGGTTAGCCAAAAACCGGTTGCAAAAAATAAGTCATTTCCTGCTATTCATCTTGCTGTTTATAGCCATTGGTAAAACAGTCATGATTTTTGTTTAATGCGCAGGGTGAATGCTGTAATGCTAAGTGTTTAGCTAATCAAGGTGGAAACTTGCAGAAAAGAGGCAGGTGCGGCGCACCTAAAGCACTGTTTCCTCATGATTGGAGGGCTTAAAATTATGAAAGAGGGTTTTTAATAACGGATTGGGAAAGTGTCGTTCCGGAGTGATCGCATAAAAGCGTTCTTTGACTTCTGCGATCTGCACGCATTCGACTAAATGTCCGCTCAGCAATTCATCACGCACAACGACGGGCGGCACCAGTGTCAGCGTTCCGGATTCACGCGCCAACAGCCTTAGCATGGCCATGTCGTCCACTTCGGCAATAATTTTGGGCCGAACGTCGGCTTGGTTGAGCAAAAAATCAAAAGCGGTCCGAATTTCGCTTTCCATGCTGGGCACCAATAATGCGGCACGGTGTAAATCGTCCGGAAAACGGAAGTTGGCAGGTGCCGTCCTAGCTTGGCAGACCAGGCTGGCTATTTGTTCATCCAACAAATGACATTGCCAATTTCGGTCCAGGGCATCGGGTGCCGGACGATTGGACAAGATCAAATCCAACGTGTGTTCCTGCATTTGCTGCATCAAGGTTTTAAGACTGCCGGAATGCAGCACCAACTCAATATCTTCCATAACCAGCAACGGTTTAATTAAATCCAACTGAAAGTTGCGTGACAGAGTAGATACTGCGCCGATACGTAATAAAGACCGGCTACCCGCTCCCCGGCGTTGCATGACACTCGACAGTTCATCACCGGCGCGGAAAATGGCTTGTGCATAATCCAAAGCAATATGACCGGCTTCGGTCAAAATCAACTGTCGCCCTTCCCGTTCAAACAAATTTTGCCCGAAGCTTTCTTCGAGTTTACGCAATTGAATACTCAGCGCGGACTGCGAGATATGCAGTTTTTCTGCGGCACGGGTCAAGTTGTTTTCATTGGCAATAACCCAGAAATAACGCAGGTGGTGATAGTTTAAGTTGGCCATGATCGTAAAGGTACTCAGCAGGTTACAGAATTTCGGCAATCGATATATAAAATATAACGGTATTACAGAAAATATCTATTAGATTAAAGCACTGCGTACAGATAGTCTATTGGGCAATCATCCCTCTTTATTATTCTGTATAACGCCCATGCCTAAATCACTTGTCTATACCGATCTTCGCGCTGGTTTTTTTGTCTCTCTCATTGCTTTGCCTTTGTGTCTGGGTATCGCCATGGCCTCCGGATTTCCTCCGATGAGCGGCCTGATTACCGCAATCATTGGCGGACTCTTGGTGTCTCGTCTAAGTGGCACACAGCTTACGATCAACGGTCCGGCGGCCGGTTTAATCGTGGTGGTGTTGGATTCCGTGCTTACCTTGGGTGCAGGCAACACTGCCACCGGTGTGGCCTATACGCTGGCGGCCATTGTCATATCAGGCTTGATCCAAATAGCCCTGGGCGCATTGCGAGCAGGCAAGCTCAGTGCCTTTTTTCCTTCATCAGTGGTACACGGAATGCTGGCCGCCATTGGCATTATCATTCTGGTTAAACAAAGTTATGTGCTGCTGGGAGTTCCAGCTGATTCGGGTTCTATTCTGCAACAAGCGATGGCTATACCAAAGGCAATAACTCATTTGAATGTCCCTATAGCCATGATTGGCTTAACCGGGCTGGCCGTTATGATAATTTGGCCACGCCTTCCCGCTAGATTTAGCCGAATGTTACCAGCCCCGCTTTGGGTTTTATGTTCGGGTTTGCTGCTGACAAATCACTTCGATTTAAATCAAGTGCAGCATTATCACTTTGCAGCGACTCAGTTTTTGACGCAGCGTGAGTTTTTAATTGGACCTGAATTTTTGTTGAATCTTCCCAGCAATCCAATGGATGCCTTGTATTTTCCAGATTTTGCCCTGATCGGCACGGCAAAATTTTGGTTCTGCGTCTTTAACATCACCCTGATCGGCAGCTTGGAAACATTGCTGAGTGCCGCAGCGGTAGACAAGTTAGACCCCAAGCATCGTTGTTCCGATTTGAACCGCGATTTGATGGCCATTGGCATGGGCAATACGCTCTGCGGACTCGTCGGCGGCTTGCCCATGATTGCGGAAATTGTGCGTAGCTCGTCAAACATCAGTTATGGCGCACAAAGCAGCTGGTCGAATTTTTATCACAGTGTATTTCTACTGCTGTTTATCAGCCTGGGTTCCGATTTGATCCAACAGATTCCGCTGGCTTCACTGGCGGCATTGTTGGTTTATACGGGCTTCAGACTCGCCTCACCCATGGAGTTTGCCAAAACATTGAGCATTGGTTTTGGCCATTTTCTGGTGTTTATCGTCACCCTTATCAGTATTTTACTGACCGATCTATTGCTAGGGGTATTGATCGGCATTGTCTGTGAACTGGCGCTGCACGGATTTCGGGGCCTCAAGCTTGCTCAGATTTTTCAGGCCGCCTACCGTATCGAGGAACAAGAACCCGGTATTTTTCATGTGCTGGTCCACGGTGCTGCCGTATTTTCCAACTTCATTGCACTTAAAAGCATGACCAGTACCTTACCCAAAGGTCGACAGGTCATTTTCGACTTGAGTGAAACCGATTTGATCGACAGCACGGTATTGGAATTCATCTACCACTTTCGCGCCGAGTATCGCAGATCCGGCGGTACTTGCGAAATAGTCGGCTTAAACCAACACCAAGCTGCCGCCAAACATCCATTATCCGTAAGGCGCACACTTAGGGTATAGGAGTCATCGACATTACTTATGATGTGTTTATATAAAATACTAAGGGGCTTGGTTTCGAGTTAAAAATACTCGCGCTTTAAAGAGGATTTACTCAAGCACGAACAGCACATGTTGGGTTGGCTACCGCCAACCACAACCTAAAAACGGCTTCATTTTAAACACGATAATGTCAACCACCGGAAAGTAAAAGACTTACTTACGCTTCGCCAGACCCAACTTCTAAATCGTTTTCTTCGGCCCATTCATAAAGGGCCGATTTGATGGCCTCTTCCTCGTATTTATACCAATCATCAAGTAAGTCCTCTCGTTCAAGTAAGTCTTTAAATCGTGAATAGGCTCCGCGTTTTCTGAAGAATGCATGCGCTTGGTCGGACTTATCCGGAAGCATTTCTTTAATAAACTGGAGTGCCAGACTTTTTCCCAAATCCAGATCAAATTTATGAGGCACAGAAATATACTTGCTTTCGTCCTCATAATCTTCGGGTAATTCAGTGTCGACATCAACCAACTCCGAACTGAGGTAGACTGTTCCGGTCACTTTATCCAAGTAGGCGGCATTCTCAAAAGGTGCGCCAGCACTTACCCAATCGTAAGCGTCAACCAGATCTGAAAATTTAATGTAAGTGGACATGGTACGAATCTCAACTAAAAGTTCATGATAACTACGCGGGTTAGGCTGGCGGCAGCCGAACCCACCGTCACTGCGGCTCCCCAATGACCGGCTCGATTAACGCCACGGTAACCTCTTTATCGACATCCAGTCCCAGAATTTCAACGCCGCGTAATTTTTTCTCCATGGCACTGGTGCGCGTGGTTTGCAGCTTTTCCAACGAACCCGATGCCGTCGAAAGCTGTTTATGAACCAACGCCAACTGCTCGCTGTATTTAGCAAATTCTGTTTTCACTTCGGCCAGCACTTTCCATACTTCACTGCTGCGCTTTTGTACGGCCAAGGTTCTAAAACCCATATGCAAACTGTTCAATAATGCCGACAGTGTCGTCGGACCGGTAATCGTAATCCGGTAGGTACGCTGCAACCGTTCAAACACATCAGGATGGCGCAACACTTCCGCAAACAGGCCTTCTACCGGCAAAAACATAATGGCAAAATCGGTGGTATGGGGAGGATCAATATATTTGCTGCTGATATCTTTTGCAAAACTTTCTACCGTTTTCAGTAATTGTTTTTGGGCGGCATCAATACCCAAAATATTGCCTTCTTCAAACCCGTTTAACAGCGCCTGATAACTTTCCAGCGGAAACTTGGAATCGATGGGCAGCCACACCGTTTTTTCATCGGATTTGCCCGGTAATTTGATCGCATATTCCACGTTAGCCTGACTGCCTGCCTTGGTTGCCACATTGGTCGCATACTGATCGGGCGACATGATTTGCTCGAGAATATTGCCTAATTGATATTCACCTAAAATGCCGCGGGTTTTGACATTGGACAATACTTTTTTCAGATCACCGACCCCCACAGCCAGCGTCTGCATTTCGCCCAGCCCTTTGTGTACCTGCTCCAAACGATCACTGACCTGTTTGAACGACTCGCCCAGGCGTTTCTCCAGCGTGCTTTGCAGTTTTTCATCCACTGTTCTGCGCATTTCGTTTAATTGCTGACTGTTATCTTCGCGTATCGCTTTCAGTTGCTGCTCTATCGTGTCTCTTATTTCTGTGATGCTGGTTTTGGCCAACTGGCTGGCTTCCAGTTGCTGCTTGTTTAAATCGGAAAACTTGATGCGCAATTGTTCATTAAAGTCTTTAATATTTTCAGCAAACTTCACCTCAAACGACTTTAGCGCTTCGTTGAGTTCTTGACGGTTGATTTTGGCGTCGTTTTTCATGCTTTGGTCAAAGGCATCAAACTTTTGAATACTGTGTTCTCTGAATTCGTCCTGTTTGCGATTTAACGCTTCGCTTGAAGCCTGAAGTGTGAGCGTCATGCCTTGTTTAAAGTCGGCTGAATGACTGATCAGCCGCTCAGATAATTCATTCAGGGTATTTTTGAAGCTGTCCAATTGCTTGTTCTGCACTGTGCTGTTTTCGGTAATCCGGTTCAGCAAGGTATCCTGAAAGCTTCTAAAAGCCTCCTGCATTTCCCGCCGGTTTTCCGAACTGACTTCCCTTAACTCTTTTCTGGATTCGATGAAGCCCTCTTTCAGACTGCTGCCATGGAGTAGCTGTAAATGCATTAATTCCTGGACGCCCGCTTCAGACGTCAAATGGATCAGACGCTTTAGCCTGACCAAAACAATACTTAATGCAATCGATAACATGCTAAGAAAAACACCGTAAACCACGGCTAAAATTAAATAGGGGTCGGTCATTGATCAGTCCTTACAGGATCGGGTGGCGAACATTTTGAAATCAGCGGTACTTTTTTCTTTGCTTTACCTGCATATTCAGCTAATTTTTTAATCATGAAAGAGACGGGGTAGCTCGAAGGCACTAACGAGACCGAACCGCTCTTTTTACGATTTTGCAGCATGCATTTATCGGGTATATTAAAAAGTTAACCGCAGTCAGTAAATCAAAGTAAGATTAACTGCATAAGGATTTTCTATTCAATAATGAGGATGTAGACATGACTACCATAACAGATCCCGTCATCGATAGATGGTACAAAGATGTTGAGAACAATCTGACTTTCAAGGTTGTTGCTATTGATGAAAGTGACGAGTCCATAGAAGTACAATATTTAAACGGTGAGATTGGCGAATATGACAACGACAGTTGGTATACTTCGACCTTCGATTATATTGAAGCTCCGGAAGACTGGAGCGCACCTTATGAACTGGAATCAGATGATCTGGGATACAGCGATCCTGATGATCATACCCGCTTTATTGACGATGAAAATTTCACCGACTATCTGGAATAACAGGAAACAATTTAAATGAGAATGAGTGCGCAGGAATTCCTGGACTGGGAATCCAAAAGCATTACCCTGCTGGCCATGTCCGGCGCAGGAAAAACCACATTGGCGAATAAACTGCCCAAGGATAAATGGTTTCACTATTCAGGCGACTACCGTATCGGCACCAAATACCTGGAAGAGCCGATTCTGGACAATATCAAACAGCGTGCCATGGCAGTGCCTTTTTTAAGAGAACTGCTACTCTCAGACAGTATCTATATTTGTAACAATATCACTGTTGAAAATTTAGCCCCGGTTTCGAGTTTTCTTGGAAAAATCGGTAATCCGGATCTAGGCGGTTTATCGTTGAAAGAGTTCAAAAGACGCCAACAACTGCATCATCAAGCGGAAATAGCCGCGATGTATGACGTGCCCGACTTTATAAAAAAAGCCGAAGACATTTATGGTTACAAGCATTTTATCAACGATGCCGGCGGCAGCGTTTGTGAACTGAACTGTCCTGAGGTGCTGGAAACATTGGCACAGCATACGCTGATCGTTTATATCAAAATCCCGCCCGAACTGGAACAAACCATCATTGCGCGCGCTAAAAGCGACCCCAAACCGCTTTATTATCGGGAAACTTTTCTTGATGAAAAATTGGATGCCTTTATGAAGGCATTTGATTACAGCGATCCAAATTTAATCCCGCCGGATCAGTTCGTAAGCTGGGTTTTTCCGGAATTATTCAAAGCCCGTGTGCCGCGTTATGAAGCCATTGCGTCACAGTATGGTTACACCCTCAGTGCCAATGACACGGCATTGGTCAATAACGAAAATGATTTTATCCAGCTGATCGCTAAAGCGATTGCTGAACAGCACAACTGAGCGATAGCGTAATGCCTTTAGTCGCCTATAACGATTTACCGTCCTTCGAACGATTGCGTGCGGAGGGCGAAGAAATATTAACCCCTGAACGCGCCAGTCGTCAGGACATCCGCGAAATGCATATCGGTCTTTTGAATATGATGCCCGATGCTGCTCTGGAAGCCACTGAACGGCAGTTTTTCAGACTGGTCGGTGCGTGCAATCAGATCACACAATTTCATGTCCACCCGTTCACCATTCAAGGCTTGCCCAGAAGTCCGCAAGCACAAATGCATATCGACCGCTATTACGAATCGTTTGAAACCATCAAAAAAGACGGGCTGGATGCGCTGATTATCAGCGGCGCGAATGTCACTCACCCCAAATTGGATGAAGAAGCATTCTGGCAGCCTTTAAGTGAAGTTTTCGACTGGGCCAAGCAGAACGTACCCTCAGTACTCTGTTCCTGTCTTGCTACGCATGCGCTGATTCAATATTGTTACGGCATAGAAAGATCGCCATTACCGGCAAAACGCTGGGGGGTATTTCCGCATAAAGTGCTGGACCGGACGCATCCGCTGGTTGCGGAAATCAATACCCGTTTTGATGTGCCCCACTCCCGGTTTAACGAAATTTTTCAGGCCGACATGGAAGCGCATGGTTTAAAAATACTGGTTGCCGGCAAAGAAGCCGGAGTCCACCTCGCCACCAGTCCGGACGGTTTTCGTATCGTTTTCTTTCAGGGCCACCCGGAATACGATGACATCAGCCTGTTGAAAGAATACAAACGTGAAGTGCTGCGTTTTTACCATGCAGAAAGGGCTGATTACCCGCCCTTCCCCGAAAACTATTTCAATGCCGCTTGCCGGCAAACCCTGGAAGCGTATAAGGAACAGGTTGTCGCAGCTAAAAGTGACAAGAAAATACCGGCCGAATTTCCGGAAGCTTTGCTGTTGGATCATATTGACAATACGTGGCGAGACACCGCCAAGGCCGTCTTCAATAACTGGCTGGGCAAGATTTATCAAATCACCGACCAGGATAGACGCGTCCCTTTTATGTCCGGTATTGACTCGGAAAACCCCTTAGGTTTATAGATGCATGAAACGTATTTGAAACAGGCAATCGCATTGGCATGTGAAAATGTCGATTCAGGAGCAGGCGGGCCTTACGGTGCGGTTATCGTCAAAGATGGCGTTGTCATTGCTGCCAGCGGCAACAAAGTCACTCAGAATCTGGATCCTTCTGCCCATGCTGAAATCATGGCCATTCGTATTGCCTGCCGGCACTTGGGCAGCTTCAAGCTTCAGGGCTGCACGCTTTATTCTAGCTGCGAACCTTGTCCCATGTGTCTTGGCGCCATTTACTGGGCGCGGATAGAGCACGTGTTTTTTGCGTGCAATCGCTTTGATGCGGCCAAGGCAGGATTTGATGACAGCTTCATTTACGAGCAAATTCCCCTGGAACCCTCCATTCGATCGATACCGATGTTGAACATAGACATGGAAGAAGCGGAGACGCCTTTTAAACTGTGGAATAAAGCAACGAATAAAATTCTATACTGATAGTTACGGCTATCGTAAGACATACCCGAGCAGATAACATCCCATCTAAAAAAACCTTCCCTGGTTTTAGTTACAGATCAACCGGCATGACTTTTATTGGACAGGCGCGCTAATTTCTTTTGCGGGTTCAGCGGCTTTAGACGTTTGATCGGCGGGTTGGCTAGCTTCAACTTTGGGTTCAGCCGCAGTTTGAGGCGCTTCAGCTGGCGGCGTTACCGGAGCTGCGGCTTCAGGGGTTTGACCCGCCCCAGCAGCTTGGCCGGTATTAGCGACTTTCAACAACCATCCGTCGGATCCACGGCAGCCAAATTCGGCTTTGGCATCCACATTAACCCTGACAAACTTACCGTTGAAAGAAGCGGGCAGTTTTGTGCTGACTTTGAAAAAAAGATTCTTGTTTTCAATCGTTAAGGGCAGTTTTTCATTCTTGGCCTTTACTGTCAGCGTATTGATGTCAGTCCAGCCGGAAATGGTGAAGTGAATTTCCGATTCAGGGGGCACTTCAACTTTGTTGTCTGCGCTGTATTCAGGCAGATTAAAGCCTAAAATTTTAGGGGTTTTGCAAAGTGCTCTTTTTTCCTCTTCAGTTAAAGCCCAGGCTCCGGACGAAATCAATAATCCCCCGACAACGGCCAAGCACTTGAATAAATTTTTATTATTTTTCATGTTATCCTCACTTCACTTTATTATTATTTCAATCAGCATTCTGGCGACCTACCCTTTGACTTACCGAAAACACTGTATTGAATTTATTGATTAAACTTCGAATGCGTTTGTAAATTTTTTTTATCGCCCTGTTCATCGCAAGACCACTTTAATAACTTTTGACTTTTTACTCAACTGCTAAAGATTTACCGTTTGGGCAATAAGGTAAAAATCAATTCTTCCCCTGAGAAACCGGGTGTACCTCTTGGCTCAAGCACTCGGCCCAAGCCCAATATATCTTCAAAAAAATGCCGATCCCCCTCAAAAGTGACGGCATAGGTAGTCAAACCGGCTTTAACACCCAGCCAATTGGCCGATTTAACCATGGGCAATGACGTTAAATAACGATTAACACGGTTCATATCGTCTGCGCCCTGCACGCCCATGACACTGACGTTTACGGTGGTTAAATTAACCACCCCTGGCTTGACGCTGTAATATTTGGACAAATTGCTGTAGGTACCGTCCATTCCCCCGCGCAAGGCTTCATCTAACGTTCCGCAGCCACCCATCCACTGCGCAACATTGTCATCAAAATACAAGGCCCATTCAGCCTGCCAACAGCCCTGTTTGTTGACTAATCTACCAGCTAAAATCGAAACCACATCATACCTTGCCGAAATTGTCATTAACTGAGTCGGATAGGCACTCAATACATCACCGACAGTGATCTGGGTTTTCTCAGCAAGATCCATCAGAGGAAAAATGATGGGGATGCCGGCAAGGCGAGCCGCCTTATTAAGAGACTGACTGACCATGGGCATGGTGTCCGGTTTAAAGAATTGCCGTTGCCCTTCTTCTTCCACAACCAGCCAGACCAGGGTTTCAGGTCTGATTTCACTCCAGATACTCAGCTTGCTGGACTTGAGCAAGTCAAGCAGCAGTTCTTCATTGAACAAAACCCGAACAGGCCGTTTATCTGATTGTGCTTCATTCCGGCTGTCTATCATTGCGTACTGAAATTGCTTTACATACACCGGTGCACTATCCAATAGCTTCTGAACAACGGGATCAGTCAAAATATCGTTCCCGGCCAGGACTCGCTGTAAAACGACAGTCAATGCCGCTTTGATTGCCGCATTTTTGTCATCCTGGGTCTGGCTCTTTGCCATCACCTCGGTTTCAAACAGCCCTTTTACCTCAGCGGCAACAGCACTTTGACTTGCTAACACGCAATAAATAACCAGTAACCTTAAAACCCTATTCATAAGCTTCACACAAATCTGATGATGTCTTGTACAATATCGGTCGTTAAAACCTTTACTTTAGCAAGAGAAACTAACATTGAGCGAACAAAATCAACACGGTTTAGATTATAAAAGTGCTGGCGTCGATATTGAGGCAGGCAATCAACTCGTTGAACGCATTAAACCAATAGCGGCCAGGACACGTATACCGGGCGTTATGGCAGGCTTGGGCGGTTTCGGTTCAATGTTTGAATTACCTCTGGACCGCTATCGTAATCCCATTCTTGTCTCGGGCACAGATGGCGTCGGTACCAAACTTAAACTGGCCCTGGATACCGGCATTCATTCGACAGTGGGCATCGACCTGGTCGCCATGTGCGTTAACGACATCATAGTGCAAGGCGCCGAACCCTTGTTCTTTTTAGATTATTTCGCAACCGGAAAACTGGATGTGGATACCGCGGCATCGGTCATCGAAGGCATAGGCAAAGGCTGTGAACTGGCCGGAGCAGCGCTGGTTGGCGGGGAAACGGCAGAAATGCCGGGCATGTATGCTGACGGCGAATACGACTTGGCCGGCTTTTGCGTAGGCATCGTGGAAAAAAGTCAGATCATTGACGGCACTCAGGTTAAAGCCGGTGATGCTCTGATTGGCATTGCTTCGTCCGGTCCGCATTCCAATGGTTACTCGCTGATCCGCAAGATCATCAGCCACAGCAAAGCCTCACTTGACGATGACTTTAACGGCAGACCGCTAGGTGAAGCCCTGCTGGAACCCACCCGGATTTATGTCAAATCACTGTTGAATCTGATCCAACAGGTGCCGGTTCATGCTTTGGCCCACATCACCGGGGGCGGCATAACTGAAAATCTGCCTCGCGTTTTACCCGATCAATTAAGCGCGCAAATCGATTTGCAAGCCTGGACACTGCCGGATATTTTTAAATGGCTGCAAGATCAGGGTCGTGTTTCCCAACCCGACATGCTGACAACATTCAATTGCGGTATCGGAATGATTGTCTGCGTCGCTGCGGAAGATACTGCAAAAACACTGGAGACCCTGAATGCCTCGGGTGAAACCGCTTTCAGTATCGGTCAAATCATTGCTTCCGAAACCGGTAAAGCCGTGGTTTATGTCAATGGTTAATTAAAACGCCCTGACGAGACGCTGATTCATCTGCAGGGCTTCCTTAAGTTGAATCAGCGGCACAAGAAAAAACAGTTATTTCATACCTATCGTTGGCAGCTTGCCGGAAGAATGCTGAAAAGCATTCAAAATGGTCAATAACTTCTCAAGCTCAAGCGGTTTGAGTAAATAATGGTTGAATTCGGACGATTGCGAAAGCTCACCACCCACTGCCATGCCGTAACCGCTTAGCGCAATCAGCAATGCATCTTGAGTCGCAGGCAACAGGCGCAGTCGTTTGGCAACCTCATAACCATTCATGTCCGGAAGCCCGATATCTATCAGCACCACTTGCGGACTAAAAACTCGCGCACACTCAATCGCCTTGACCCCGCAATCTGCCGATTTCAGCTCATGACCGTATATTTCCAACAACATGGTCAGACTTTCGGTCACATCGGCATAGTCATCGACAATCAAAATACGAAATTTAGGCATCGGCAGCACAGATAAGGGGGTGGCCGATTCCAGCGGAGACGCTTCCAACGGCAAAGAAGGCAACTTTACAACGAATGTACTGCCTTTGCCAATACCCGGACTAGCTGCAGAAACGGAACCCCCGTGCATCTCGGTTAAGCGGCGCACCAAAGTCAGGCCTATGCCTAAACCACCCTGAGAATGGGCCAGGGAATCATCCGCCTGAATAAAGAGATCGAAAATATGCGGCAGTGTCCCGGAGGGTATTCCGATACCGGTATCTTTAACCTCGATCACGGCATTTGAGCCTTCCCTCGAAACACTCAGCATGATTTTACCGCCTTCGCCGGTATATTTCGTTGCGTTATTGAGCAGGTTGGACAGCACTTGCGCCAGACGCACCCGGTCACCTTCTACCCATTGCGGCGTTATGATGTTGGAAACAATCAACACCTGCCCGCTCTGTTCGATCAGCGGACGGCTGGTTTCTATCGCCGCATTGACTATTTCGGCGAGTTCGAAACGCTCTGACTTCAACGTAATTTTGCCATGTAAAATACGTGCGACATCCAGCAGATCATCCAGTAATCTTGCGATATGCGAGACCTGACGACTGATAATATTCAAGCCCCAGGCCTGCTTGGGATCAGTCGATTGTTGTAATTTGAGAAACTCCACCGCATTGCGGATAGGCGCCAACGGATTTCTAAGCTCATGTGCCAACATCGCCAAAAACTCGTCTTTACGCCTATCCGCTATCAGCAGCGCCTCTTCTGCCCGCTTGCGATCGGTAATATCGGTTGCGACAATGAGCAGTTTGTTACAGGCATCTTCCTCGACCAGTGGAATCTTGAACGTGTTGTACCAGTGTAAAGAACCATCGGCGTGTGTGACATTAACTTCCGGAATAAATAAGGATTTACGCTTGTTTATAGCTTCCAGATCCACTTGCTTAAAATGAGCTACTTCAGCGGCATTGCTATTGAAGTCCTCCTCTTTCATTCCAACCAGACTTTCTAAGGTGGCGCCATAGGATTGAGCCAAAGCCTCGTTGCATAAAAGGAATCGCCCTTCAGTGTCTTTGACAAAAATCACACTGGGCACCGTATCAATGACTTGCCTGAGGAAAATACGTTCACGTTGCAGCGCTTCCTGACTGCTTTTGATGTCGGTAATGTCTTCAGTGGTACCGAAAGCACCCAGCAGTAATCCCTGCTTGTCGAATTCAAGTTCGGCCAGTTCGCGCACCCACAGAGTCTTGCCGCCTATCAGCAATCGGTGTTCTATGTCATAGGGCTTGCCGAGCAAAGCCTCTTGCCACGCCGCATCAACAAGGGCACGGTCTGCAGGGTGCACCTTATCAAAAAATGACTGGTAGGTTAACGGCGTACCTATGGGCAGACCGAAAATTCGATACGTTTCATCAGACCACGACAAACTGTTATTACGGATATCCATTCGCCAACTACCGATATGAGCCACTGCCTGGGCAAGATTAAGATCATACCGGCCTCTGAGCAAAGCCTCCTCAGCCTGCTTGCGCTCAGTAATGTCGCTTTGTATCCCACTCATACGCTTGGCGTTACCGTTGGCATCCGCCTGCATCACGCTGCCGTGATCGAGTATCCATTTGATACTCCCATCCTTATGGAACATGCGGTATTCAACTTTATGCACCAATGATCGGCCTTCAAGCGTATCTTTCAGAGACTGGGATACTTTTTCTTTATCGTCCGGATGAATAAGTTCAGCCCACTGATGGCTCGTTTGCTTTATTTCCTCAGGGCTGTAACCCAGCATTCTTGACCATATTTCATTTCTTTCCACTTTATCGGTTTCAACATCCCAGTCCCAAAAACCCAGTTCCGCCCCTTCCAAAACCAATCGTAGCCTTTCCTCACTGGCTTGTAATGCCGTTAATGCGACATTTTTGGCATGTTCTGCGTTTTCCCTTTCTCCGATTTCTTTGCGTAATATGGCCACCGTATCCGGTAACTCAAGCGCTTGTGGAACGACCCGAAACACAACGATTAAAGTCATCAATGACAGAATGGCGGTCAGCGCTTTTACCCATCCATCTAACCAATAAAGCGGTATCCAGATGGTCATCACAGAAATGGCATGCGTCATGCCACAGGCAACTATAAAGGCACAAAACATCAAAAACACATTGCTGTAAGGAATGTCTTTGCGTTGCTTTATAAAGGTAAATATAACCAGCGGAATCATGAAGTAAGAGAAGGCTGTAACCGCGCCCGAAACAACGTGCAGCCATAGCAGCGTAAAATCCCAGCTTAAGCAATAACCGTGAGGGGTAAAATTATTTACGCCTAAAAAATCAATGATTGTTTGCATCATCATGTCTTCGATACCGCCATTGCCAATAAGCGATGAATGTCAGCTTGAATCGTTCATTCTCCAAGCCATGTTTTTCGGAGATTTTGCCGGTTCAGCGCCAGCCACTGTATCGCGATAATCGGAATACCGGAATTGATTGCCCCCTGATCCATCAGCGCATAAGCTTCGTCAAAACTAACCGCCCAAACCAGGATATCTTCCTGTTCATGGTCCAAACCGTGTATGCCTCCGATGTCTCGGCTATCAACCCGCCCACAGAACAGACTGATCCATTCAGACGACCCACCGGGCGTGGTATAAAACTCCTTGATCAGGATCATGTCTTTAACGTCGCAGCCGGCTTCCTCACGAGATTCTCGATAAGCCACTTCTTCGGGCGTCTCGCCTTCCTCTATGGCTCCGGCCACGATTTCCAGTAACCAGGCGGGTTCTGGCCGCAAAATGGCGCCTACGCGGAATTGTTCAATCAACACCACGGCATCGCGATCAGGATCGTATAACAACACGGCTACGCAGTTGCCGCGTCTGAACAACTCGCGGTCCAGTTCCTCGCTCCAGCCGCCTGCATATAAAACATGTTTCAACCGGTATTTTTCCAGTCTGAAAAATCCCTGGTAAACCACCTCGGTATTCAGAATTTCAAATGTTTTATCCATTGTCTAAGGGGTGTAAGTAACTTTGTAGATAACGCCCAGATGATCGTCGGAAATCAGGAGACTTCCATCCTGCGTTTCCAAAACATCCACAGGACGGCCTAATACCTTCCCAGTTCCGGTCAGCCAGCCCGAGATAAAAGCATCATCCGATACCGGCTTACCTTGGTCGAATTTGACCAGTACCACTCTGTAGCCATGAGGTTCGGTGCGGTTCCATGAACCGTGTTGCGCGACGAACAATTGATTTTTAAAGCTCGCTGGAAACTGTTTGCCGCGATAAAAATGCAGTCCTAGCGGCGCCATGTGCGCTTTGAAAGTCCAGGCAGGCGCAACAAAGTCTTTACAACTTTTATTTTTACCGAATTCAGGATCGGCAATGATGCCTCCGTGGCAATAGGGATAACCAAAATGCTGACCTTTTACCGACCACTGATTGATTTCTTCAGGCGGCACATCATCGCCCAAAAGATCACGTCCGTTATCGGTGAAAAACAGTGCTTTTGTTTCGGGTTCCCAGGCCATCCCTACAGAATTACGAATGCCTCGCGCAATGATCTCAAAATCACTGCCGTCGGAATTCAACCGAACCAGCGAGGTATAGATATCCTTGTCCGGCTCGCAGATATTACAAGGGGCTCCAACAGCCGTATACAGTTTGTCATCCGGACCGAAGCGAAGGTATTTCCAGCCGTGATGTTGATCGGAAGGAAACGTGTCATAAACGACCCTGGGTTTGGGAGGGCTGTCCAAATGCTCAAGAATGTTTTCGAATTTTATGATTCTATTGACTTCGGCAACATATAATTCCCCACTCTTGTAAGCGACGCCATTGGGCATGTAAAGTTGTCTGGCAATAAGAAAGGTTTTATCGGCTACGCCGTCACCGTTAGTATCCTGAACGGCATAGACATCACCTTTTTGGCCTGTACCGACAAAAACGACGCCATTTTCTGCAATAGCCATCGATCGTGCATTAGGCAGTTGGTCGGCAAACAATGAAATTGAAAAACCGGGGGGCAGGTGTAATTGTTTGAGAATGGCTTGCTTACTTTCAGCCTGTGCATTTAGGATTACCCCAAAAAACAACGCCAGATAAGCGATAAGTTTCATCTTTTAGTCCTCTGCAATAAACTTTGAACTATGTTAGCACTGAGCAGATCAATTGAATTAAAATTTTGAGACCCCATATCGTTTTCAACTCAATCAATATATAGGTCAATAACATGATGCGAATTATTCTATTCCTGGCTACTAATGCGGCGATACTGGTGGTAATCAGTGTCATTTTTAATGTCTTGGGACTCAGCGGTACGCTGGATGCTCAGGGTATCGATCTGAATCTTAACGCGCTGTTGATTATGTCGGCAGTCATCGGCATGACGGGTTCGTTCATTTCCCTGGCCATATCAAAATGGTCGGCAAAATCCAGCATGGGCGTTCAGGTGATAGAACATCCTTCCAACCAGACCGAGCGTTGGCTAGTGGATGTTGTTGCCCGCCAAGCCCAGGCCGCCGGTATCGGCATGCCTGAAGTCGGTATTTTCCAAAGTCCCGATCCTAACGCTTTTGCTACCGGCATGAATAAAAACTCGGCGCTGGTCGCCGTCAGTACCGGACTTTTGCAGAGTATGAGCACGGATGAAGTGGAAGCGGTACTGGGCCACGAAATAAGCCACGTAGCCAATGGTGACATGATTACCATGTCGCTGATGCAAGGCGTGGTCAATACCTTCGTGTATTTCTTTGCAACGGTCATCGGTCACTTTGTCGATCGCGTGGTGTTCAAAACCGAACGCGGTTACGGCCCTGCTTACTATGTTACACAGATGGTTATGCAAATCGTGTTGTCGATTCTTGCGTCCATGCTGGTCATGTGGTTCTCGCGTTACCGTGAATTCAGAGCTGACGCAGGTGGTGCAAATTTAGCCGGTCGCCAAAAAATGATAGGTGCGCTGCAAGCCTTGCAACGGGCTCATGAACCGGCAGAATTACCGGGTCAACTGGCCGCATTCGGGATTCACGGCGGCGGCATCAGTCGCTTGTTCATGAGTCATCCGCCGCTGGAAGAGCGTATCGCGGCCTTGAAAAACCAACGTTAACCGTGCTCACCCCTCCCATTTGATGGGGTCTAGACCCTCAATTCCAAAGGGGCGGGTAGTTAAATTTAATCAACGCTATTGATGCCGGACAGGCAACTGTCCGGCTTTTATTTTCATGGCTCAAAACCAAATCATTCGATTCTCGCTCAATCTAGGCTACGACCAGTACCTTATGGTTTATCAGGGCGTTGCCAAACAAGTTTCTGTCGTGGCAGACGATGGACGGCGTATCGCTTTTCCCGCCGGCAAAATTCAAAGCTATCTGAACCGTGACGGCGTCTCGGGCTACTTTGAAATGGAGTTAACACCCGCCAATCAGTTTGTTTCGATCAGAAAACTGCGTTAGTCCTCCTGCTTGACATCAAAATCAATATGCTCGGCCCCGTTCAAAACCAGAAAATGACGGCCTTTGGACCTCGCAATCAACGTAACGCCGGATTGTCTGGCCATTTCCAGACCCATCTGAGTTGCACCGGACCGCGACAGCAATACCGGTATCTCCATTTGAGTGACCTTGATCACCATCTCGGAAGTCAAACGCCCGGTCGTGTAAAAAATTTTATCCTGACCGGATATGCCGTTTAACCACATAAATCCAGCAATGGCGTCAACCGCATTATGGCGCCCGACGTCTTCGACAAAAAAATCAATGTCCGTTCCGCTGCATAGCGCGCAGCCATGCACCGCGCCCGCTTTTTTGTAGACTTCGTTATATTCCTTCAATGACGCCAGCATCCCGTACAAGGTCGATTGTTTAATCGCCATGTCCTGCACACGAATCATTTTTAATTTTTCCATCAAACGCCCGAAGACAGTGCCCTGGCCGCAACCTGTCGTCACCGTTCTTTGCGCCATTTGTCCGGAAAAATCACTGTTATCCCGATAAGTCGCAACAGCCACCGCTTCGGTTTCCCAATCGACTTGAACCGCTTTGATTTCGGCAATATCCTCAAAAAATCCCTGATTTTTCAGATAGCCCAGCGTCAGCAATTCAGGGTGTGTCCCCATGGTCATTAATGTCACTATTTCCTGTTTATCGACATAAATGGTCAACGCCCGCTCTCCGACCAGTTCTATCAGGCGTTCCTCGCCTTTTTCGTCAACGGCTATGACTGATTTTGAAAAAGCCAGTCCGGCATGACTGATCTCCGGTTTATTATTCATGGACCTCAGCCTCCAATTGCTCCAAATCCGACAAGGTGTTGATATTTTGAAAGACCTCAGGCTGTTCGCTGAAATTGACTTTCACCAGAACATGTTGCTCAAGCCAGCGATCAATTTTTCGCTCACCGCTGTTAAGATACTGCTCAAGACTGTCTTTAAGACCGGTTTTAAGTGCCAGAAAAACGGGGTGCAAGCGTTCACCGTCATACGCGACCGCTATATCGGCATCCACCTCAGCCCGCTCAGTCAATAATCGCTGCAGATGCTGGGGCTGAATAAGCGGAGAATCGCAAGGCATGACCACCAGCACATCGCCATCGGTTGAACACAGCGCTGATAAAACACCGGCCAGCGGCCCATCAAACGTCTGCGTTTGATCGGCAATGACCGGAAAACCGAAGGCCCGATATTCAGCTTCATTACGATTGGCATTAATCATCAAGCTTCCGGTAACTGCCCGCATCGCCTCAATCGCATAAGCAACCATTGGCTTGCCTTTGTATTTCACCAAGCCTTTATCTTGTTGATTCATCCGCCTTGCCATTCCACCGGCAAGAATCACTCCCGTCACTTTTGTTTGATCGTTCATAATGTTAAGCTTTGCCGCAACCCTGTAAATTGTTAGAAATGATGCTGATACGCCTACTCATTTTCGCAACTCTCGTGCTAATTGCAAGCTGTGCTTCACACCCTCAGGGAGAGTTTATTCGATACTACGAGGCAACAACAGACAAGCCCTATGATGACGTGTTAGCTGAACTGGAAGTTGCCATCGCCGAACACAATTTCAGAATTACCGGCCATAGCCGAGTCGGCAAAGTGATTCGGGATAGAGGCACACCGGACTTTCCGGACTATGATACGATTCAATTCTGCAATTTGACCCATGCCAAAACGTTGCTGCAAATGTCACCGCACGCAGTCAGATACATGCCATGCAATGTTGTGGTATACCAATTTGAAGGTAAAACCATCATCAAAACGCATCTGATGCCAACCGATACGCAGCATCAGGAAATGAATGCATTTTCTGAAAAAATGAACGAAACGCTGATGAGAATTGTCGATTTCGCTGCCGAGCAATAGTAATAATTTAGTGGCTTTGAAGGTTGGCGTAAGCCTTGCCAGGAACGCCGTAAACCCCTCCATGGGGGCTTGACGGCAGCATCCTTGCTGCCGACATCCCCGCAAAGCTTACGCCTACCCTTTTTAATCATTAAACGGGGAATTGCTGGAACAGTAGCAGTAACTTTTAATTTACAATGGGTCGTGATAAAAAAGGGTACTGTTCGCGTTAGTAGTTGAAACTTCATCAACTCCGTCATTCCGGCATGGATTGCCGGAATCCAGATCACAAGGATGTGAAAGTCCAACGCAATCCTTGGCTTCTGGACCCTGGCAATTCGTGCTGGGGCGACAACAGCTATTCGCGAACATAGCCATAAAAAAGCGGCCTAGACCGGCCTGGGATATAAAACCACCGTAAACTCTGCCAATGCAGACTGCCGGGAATTTTTTTAACGCTCTGAACTAATGGAACAAGAGAACTTTTAATGAAATATACACACTTACTTTTTGGTTTAGCCTTGCTAGCTGTTACCGTGGGCTGTACTGGCACACTTGAAAAATCTGAAGAAGAACCGGTCGCAATCAATGATTTCCCGACTCAGGAACGTATTGATTATGCGCTGAGCTGTATAGCCAAAAAAGGCGGACTGACGTATATCTCTCAATACGGTTGCGGCTGTAAAGTGGATAAAATCGCTGAAAAAATGAGTTTTGAAGAATTCGATCAGGCCCGGACTTTCGGCTTTTTAAGATCAACGCCTGGCGAGGCAGGCGGTGTATTTAGAGATCCTGAACATGCCAAAAAACTAAAAGCAAAATTACAAGCGGCCGAAGAGTACGCGGAAAAAAGTTGTTTTGTAAAACAAATTCAAAACCCTAAACTGAGTCCGGTCCCCTCCAAATAAAAGCTGATTAAGGGCGATTCCTGCCGGGATCGCCCTTTTTAGGGAAGATCAAGGATTGATCTGATAACTCTCCGAATAGCCATTACCGGACGTGCAGACTGCCCGACTGGTAGGGCTCTCACATGAAGTATCGGTAATTTCCGCTTTCAGCACGCCGGATTTTTCGGGCACAAAAAAGAACCTGAAATTGGGATCTGCGCTGACAGCAATATCGGTTTTGGCCGTCAGCACCGGTTTACCGTCGAAAGTAACATTGACCGATCTGACGAAGTGAGACTTTTTAATCGTGCGGCTTACCTGATCCATTTGCATGCCGGAAATATTCGGGTGACTGATGAACAGTTGAACCTCATTGGCCTCCCCGGTTTTCAGTTGTTCCGGAACACGGAATTTCATTTTACCCAAGCGTTTCATCGCCGCATCCAGATCGGCTCCCATAGGCGCAGAACAGCCGCCACTGGCTTTAATGTATTTTTTTGCCATAAACAGTTGGCCGTCGTTTAATTCGGCAACAACTCTGACAAAACTGTAAGTATTGACTCTCACCCGCATGGCCAGATCGGCTTTGCCGCTTTCAGAGCCCATCTCAAATTCGCCGACAAACGGATACGGGTTATTGTCGACAAACACGGTAATTTTCTTGATAAATTTGTCTTTCGTTTGCGGTATCTGACTGACAATTTTTAACGGAACCAGTGCGGGATCCTCAGCCCGATATGGCGCATCCACGGTAATTACCGCATCGGATTCGACAATGGCCTTGCCTTGGTAATACTGATCCTTGAGAACATTCGTCCAGTTTCTTTCATCTTCAGCAGCGCTTACCTGAGTCGCGGCCAATAACAGGCTGCAACCCAACAACCACCCAAATCGGTTTCTTTTCATTTTTTGCCTCTCTTTAAGACGGATAATTGAAAAATTTGCTTGCATTTGACAGGCTATAGGCCAAGCCTTGATTCAATTTAAGCGTATTTTGTAGGAGCGGGCCCTGCACGCGTTTGAACCACCTCAGATCGCGGGCAGGGCCCGCTCCTACGATAGTAGGCCAAACCACTTGATTTACTCTTCCCATTCCAGCTCAGCAAATGCAGCCGTAACATTTTTACGATGAAACTGATCGAACAACAGCCATTGATCCTTAAACTGATAACCCACCGTTTCAATAGCCTCCTCAATAAATTTCCCCGATTTTATCAGGGCGCGAATTTCTTGCTGCAGGGTTTCCAGATACTGTTTTTCCGGTTGAAGGCTTTTCGGCCAGTCTCTGACAATAGGACCATGACCTGGAATAACGACCTTAAATGATCGCTTTTCCAGCGCCTTGATTTCTTTTACCCATCCCAAAAGACTGCCGTCTATGACGGGTAAATGCCCTATAAATAACAAATCCGACATCCATAACGTTTCAGTCGCCGGATCGTAAACCGTCAGGTCATTATCGGTGTGCGCTGCCGCATGCGCTGTCAGTTCCAGTACACGTCCGCCCAGATCAATTTTCATCAGGCCATTCACTGCCTTATCGGGCGGAATGAGGTTTTCCGGCTTAAGGTCGACCGCGATTTGCTCAGCCGCTCTATCCAGATAAAACTGCGCCCTGGCAGCCATGGCGCGGGCCAAATTCTTATGCCCGATAAACTGTACACCCGGCATTTTAAACGCGATATTGCCGTAAACATGATCAGGATGGACATGCGTATTGATCACATAACAGACCGGTTTTGAAGTAACTTTTTGAATCGCCCGCTTCAACGCCATTCCTTCAGCCGGATTGCCGCCCGTATCGATCACCGCGACACAGCGATCTCCGACGATAAAACCGATGTTGGCAATTGCACCATGATTGGTGGTATCAGGGAGTTCATGCTTCCCCTGATGCACATAAATACCCTTGGCGGCTTCGGTCATAGTCAATTCAGACTGCGCATACAGAGGCCTGGCAATCACCATGCAGAGCAAAATCAAAAAAATTCGCACTAGTTTCTCCGGTTAAACAAAGGAGCAAAAAAACTTAAATTATTGTATCAAGTTCTGATCTCAAACCCAGTTATTGCCAAGATACTATCAGGGTAAACGCATTAAAATAATCAATATGTTACCCGGTTGCTTAGAACTTATAGTCAATTTGGTTTAACTTAGGGTGCCCCGCCGTGGGTCCCGTTAGGCCGCGCCGAGCACTGGCGATTTTGCCGAGAATAGCCCGCTAGGGGAGCGGCAGGGATGCCGCTCGTTTTCGAAGGGCTAGGGATGGCCCTTTCGAAAACCCTCGGCAAAATCGTCAGCGCGCAGGATGCAGCGGCCTCCGGGTGTCTTTTCTTTTGGATACTTTTCTTTGGACAAGCAAAGAAAAGTATCGCGGTTGTCGGTCCGCGAACCGACTCCAAATAAGCGTCGCGATAGCGACACAAAGCCTTTTTTAGGTTTCAAATAAACCGAGTCTTATAGTTAATCCAGAAAAAGGAATACATTAAATATTTGATTTTCTATAGTGTTTTAATGCGTTTGCCCTGAAGATACTATCGGCAATTCCCATTTTGAACTTTATTTAGCTTTGAGGGTTGGCGTAAGCCTTGGCTATTTACACAACTGAAGAAATGCACTGGCCGCACGGGATTGAATGATGGATTTGGGAGCAATGATGTTTAAATGCCAGATCAAGCCTTCCGGCGGATTGACACGCCGCGCAACCAAGCCGCTGCGTTCATTGCGCAATGCCTGGGATGAAGCAAAACCGATACCTAAACCCGCTCTGACGGCCTCTTTGACCCCTGATACACCGGTAACTTCGATATTGACCTCAACCTCGACTCCGGCGTGGTTTAAAGCACTTTCAACCACCTTTCTGGCACCCGAACCCGCCTCACGCCAGATAACGGGATGATCGGCAAAAACGCTTAACGGAACAGATTCCGGATAAACACGGGCCAACACATGATCTTCCGGCAGTACCAGAACAATTTCGTCTTGTTGCCAGGGAATGACTTCATAGTTGCCGGGCAGCACCTCGCTTTCGACGGGTCCTTCGATAAACCCCAGATCGAGCTCATGAAGCTGTTTCAGAATTTCATCGGTATCCGCCGTTTTCATGGTCACTCTGACACCGGCATGCAAGGTCTGAAATTTCACTAGAAAATGCGGTAAATAATAACTGGCAATGGTTGTCGTAGAGCCTAACCTTAAGAGGCCGGCATTGACTTTTTTCAGGCAGCGGACATAGTCGATAGCCTGATTGAGATCGTCCGACATTTTTTGAGCGTAACCCAAAAGTCCTGCGCCGGCAGGTGTCAGTTCAATTTGATGGCCTTTGCGCTCATAGAGCGGCTCGCCTACCTGTTGCTGAAGCAGCTTTAGCTGACCCGACACGGCGGGCTGTCCGATATGCAGACACTCTGCCGCTTGGGTAATGCTTTTCAAGCGAGCCACAACCGCAAAGGTAAGCAAATGATTAGGGTTCAAGGTATCCACCTTCTGCCAAC
>JAGXSU010000120.1 GCA_018333785.1 Methylomicrobium sp.
GTTTTATGTTTGTCACCTTCACTGACCAGAAAAACCTGGGATAAGCCGACTTCAATTTTAGAATTGAAATTGAGTGTAACCTCAGCCGGTTGATTGGCTTGTACGGGTGCAATTTTAAGCGAATAATCCATCACGACCGCGTGTGCCAGGGCGTTTGTAGACTGAGCTGTGAGGAAAATTAAAAATAGCAAGGCTGAAAATCGTTTCATAGTGACTGAACTGAAATTAGTTTTTCTTGTTTTTTAGCGCGTGGCTGGCCAAGTTTTTACCCAAATCCCAAATTGAACCGGGTACCTGATGAGTATCGGCAATCGTTTTTTCAAACGATTGGATAATGTGGTCTCTGTCTTTTTGATTCAGTATCAGGGGCGGCAGCAGTTTGACAACATTCATGCCGTGTCCGGCAACCTGGGTCAATATTCTGTGTTCTTTAAACAGAGGTATGGTAATCATCTGACAAAACAAGCCTTTATTTGCAGTTTCGAGCATGACCCACGCGGCTTTTAGAGAAAGGCTTTTGGGTGCGTTGAATTCAATCGCAATCATGGAGCCTTTCCCGCGCGCTTCCTTGAGAAACTCGTATTTACCGGACATCGCATTTAACGTGCTGATGATGTCTTCTCCCACTTTCGCACTGTTCTCAACCAGGTTTTCCGCTTTAATCACTTCCAAACTGGCAAGGCCTGCGGCCATGGCCATATTGTTTTTGGAAAATGTTGAACCATGAACGACGGCTCTGTCCATTCTGTTAAAAACACTGTCCATAATGTGATGTGTCATAGCGACGGCGCCAACCGGCACAAAACCTCCGGACAGGGCTTTTGCCATGCAGATCATGTCTGGTTTTACATGCCAATGTTCGATGGCCCAAAACTTTCCGGTACGGCCGATGCCTGTTTGTATTTCATCGGCTACAAACAAAGTGCCGTATTTTTTACAAAGCCGTTCAACTTCAGGCAGGTAATTATCGTCCGGTAAATTAACGCCTTTACCCTGAATGGGTTCGACTATAAATGCGGCGACATCTTTATTGCTGAGCGCTTTTTCAAGGGCTGCCAAATCATTAAAAGGTACGGCCACACAATCAGGGAGCAGGGGGCCGAACCCTTCACGGAAAATGTGTTCGCCATTCAACGATAAGGCGCCCATCGTCAGGCCGTGATAGCCATGTTCGCAATAAACAATTTTGCTCCGTTTCGTGGTGTAGCGGGCAAATTTGATGGCGGCCTCGACCGCTTCCGTTCCTGAATTACAGAAAAATACCTTATCCAGATTATCCGGCGTTGTCGTCAAAAGTTCCTTGGCCAACAAGCCGCTGAGTATCGAGACGTCAAGCTGAACAAGATTGGGTAATTCCAGTGTCAAGGTTTCTTGCAAGGCACTGATTACCGTGGGATGGTTGCGCCCGATTGCGAAAACGCCAAAGCCGCTGAGCAGATCGAGATATTCATTATCATGCTCGTCGTACAGGTATTGTCCATTGGCTCTTTTGTAATTTCGATCGTAACCAATGGTTTTGAGGACTCTGACCATCTGGTTGTTAAGATGCTTTTCATGCAACTCGAATTTATCGGTGCTGTGTTGCGCTAAAAGCTCGGCTATGCTGAAAGACATGGATGACCTCTAATTAATTTTTTTACTGGTGAATGCCGGCAGGATGATTAAACTGCAAACGATCATGAACAATATGCCGATTGCCAATAATAATCCCATGCTCGCTGTTCCTTTGTGGGGCACAAAGGCGAGACTGGAAAAGCTACATAAGGTGGTTAATGCACTAAATAAAACGCCCCTGGCGGTGCTGCTTTGCAATAAATCCGTGCTATTAGACCAGCCTTGATGCAGTCTGTGGACCACATGAATGGAACTGTCTACTCCCATGCCCATCAATAAGGGCAGGGCAATTACATTGGCAAAGTTAAAAGGATTATCGAGTAAAACGTTAGTGGCTCCTGTATACAACGCGGCTAGTATCAGAGGGCCAACGATTAAAATAGTTTCCTTGATACTTTTTGAAATGATCAAAATAAGTAAAATGATGGCGGCAAGCGCGCCGCCAAACGCTTCGATAAACGATTCAGCCACGGCGCTGCCTGAGGCTTGATCGGCGACAGGTAAACCGGAGATGCTGTCATCTACCGTTTGTACCTCGCGGACAAATTCTTTTAGGTTCCTGCTTATGTTTTGGTCTTTAGCCGGTGTGATCAGGATTTTGTAGAGTCCATCGGCGCTGATCCAGTGTTCCGTGATGTAATCCGGTAAATCTTCCAATCCATAATCAGTAGCGGTAAGGCTTGAGCTCAGGCGCTGCATGGTATAGGGCAGAAGTTCCAGCAGGTTTTCCTCTAAAGCCGAGTATTCAAGATCAGGGCTGGTTTGTTTATCAGCAAAGCTGGTAAATTTTTTGATGGTGTCCTGCAATGATTGCATGGCCGCCAACGGCGCAGAGCTATTTGCAGCATTGATGGCTTTTCTCAAGGTCTCGGAAAAATCCAGTAAAACCGCTTTTTGGTCATTCGGTGATAGCGGATTATCAAATTGTTTAAGCTGCGCTCCCAGGATCATATCCAGTTCTTCAAGCATTGCCAGTTTGTCCTCCTGATCTTCGGCCACAAAACTTTTTAAGGTAATGGTTTCATGGACTGAGGGCAGTTTTTCAAGTTTGTCGGCAAGAACCAGGGCCTCGTCCAAGTTGTTGGTGAGTCCGATTAAAGCAAAAGGGGAATCCGTTTTTGATTTAAGTAATTCTCTGATGGCTTTGACTGATTCGCTGTCAGGGTTTCTTAAATTAATCGGGTTTGAGTCGAATTCAAGGTCCGTCAGAATAAAACAGGAGGCTATAGCCGTCAGCAGCGTGACTATGCGAATCGGTTTGGCATACCTGAACGGAAAAAGTGCCACGTTTGGGTGTAACTGAGATGAACTGAATGGCTTTACATGCTTTAGTGGCATTACTTTAAAAAGAGCAGGCACGATGCTGAGCGATAATGCCAGGCCTATAAACATGCCCCCGCTAGCAATAATGCCTAATTCTGATACGCCGGCATAATCGGTAGGGATAAAAGCAAGGAAGCCTAGCGCGGTGGTCAATGCGCATAAGAATAATGAAAAGCCGATGTTGTTGATACTGTCGCTGATGGCCAGTTCGTTGGTCATGCCTTCGGCCCTGCATTCCCGGTAACGAAGGCAGATATGGGTGGCGTAATCAACCCCCAGTCCGATATAGAGCACGGCAAACGCCACCGAAATAATATTCAGATGTCCTACCGACACGGTGGCAAAGCCTGCGGTCAGGGCAAGTCCCATGATCAGGGCAATGAAAGTGGTGAACAGTAACTTGAATGAACGAAAGCCAAGCCAAAGCACGGTACATACCAGCATTAAAGAGGCAATGCCTGAAAAGATAGCGCCGTCAGTAACGCTTTCCAGTTCTTCATGTTCTAAAGCTGTTTCGCCGGTCATGCGAATGGTCACTGCAGGGTATTCGGCCATCAGCTTCAACGAAATTTCATGTGCTGATGTGAGCGCACTATCGGCAGGCAAAATTTCGGAGAAATTCATTTTCGGTTTTGCGATAACCAAAGTGCGCTTGGATTCAGTATTGAGCTTGTTGCCGGCCAGTAAATTTTGCCAGGACAAGTGTTGGGGTTTCTGTTCAATTCTTTGATGTAAAATGTGTTCGATTTCGGAGAGTAAAGGCACCAAATCCATGGGTAGTGTTTCTTTTTTCTCCTCCAGAGCGAGCCTGATAATCTCAAACAAACCTTTCAGGTTGTAATTTTCAGACAGATGGCCAATAAAAGGTTGAGCGTCCGTCAGCTTTTGGGTCAGTTCTTCCAGTTCGTCAATGTCCAGAAACAAAAGTGCTTGCTGGCGAAAAAATGGATTATCGGTTGGGATATAGACAGACTCAAAAAGATTGCCCAGTTGCTGGAGTTGCAGTGCCAGTTTTTCAGCAACCTGGGAGGTTTGCTCCGGCGTTTCTCCGTCTACAATCAGTAAAAGGGTTGAGGCATCTTTTGGAAATGCATTTTCTACTCGCTTGCGATTAACCTGAAAGGGCAAATCAGGTGACAACATATCGGCTGTGTTGGTATAAAAACCGAGATTTTTGGCCGTGTAGAACAGGCTGCCAGCGCTAAGCAGGGTCGTTACAATCAATAATACCCAAGGGAACTGTAAGACCTTTTGTTCCCACCAGAGGAGCAGTTTGATGAGTGAGCCAACTAAAAAAGAGTGTTTGGACTTTGACATAGCAAGTAAATAGGCCTGGAGGATTAGTTCGCGCAAAGCGAGAACGAGTTTAATTTTTTGGCCGCTAATTGTAAGGTTTTTCTAGCTAAGCTGAAATCCTTTCCCAGTCTGATCAGGCTTGGAATTTCATTAGGGTGAGTTATCAAATAGGATAATAGCCGTGTCAATACGACTTCACCTTGCTGATCAATAGCAAAGCTTATGGCCTTGGGAAGGTCCATCGAAGCGGGGTCGGCAATGGCTCGAACGACCAGGCAGGGCAATTCATGCAATTTTGCAACTTCAGCTATGGCGTAGCTTTCCATGTCCAGCGCTTTTGCCTGGGTGTGTTCGGCTACCCTTTTTTTTTCCGCTGCGGTTGAAACGATATGGACGCTTTCCGCTAATGTGCCGGTCAGCTCACAATCCGGATTAATCGTTTGTAAGACAGCTCTGGACTCTTCAAGCCAGGGTGAGTTCAGAAAGATAGGCGGCGAGTTCTCCGATACCAGGCAGTCAGGAAGGATGAGATCGCCCGGTTTACAAGATTCGTGTAATGCTGCGGCACATCCCCAACTGACTAATCGGTTTGCACCGTTGCTGATTAATTGATTTGCAGTTTTGGCCGCGTTTTCGGGGCCGGTGCCGGACAGGCAGAGGAGTGTCGTTTCATTCAATGAATGACAGCACCCTTTGACCAGTTTTTGGCTGGTCAGAGTGCTGAGTTCTTCAGGAAGGGCAACGACAATCCCCGTGATCACGAATGGCCGACCGCATTGCGGTACTTGGCAAGCGCCCAAAGCGGGAAGAACTTGTCGTAACCGTGGTATTTCAGATAGAAAACTCTAGGGAAACCAGGTGCTGTATAGCATTTGTCATTCCAGCTGCCGTCAGTCAGCTGAGTTCTCAGCAGAAAATCAACGCCGTTTTTAACAGCCTGGCTTTTGGCTTCACCTGCAGCAATCAGACCCATCACGGCCCAGGCAGTTTGAAACGCAGTGCTGAATCGATATTGACCTCTGAGTTGATCATCGTGGTAACTGAAGTTGTCTTCACCCCAACCGCCATCTTCCCGCTGAACACTTTTTAACCACTGTGCAGCGCGGGTGTACATGGGGTCTGTTTTTTCTACCCGGGTTTGTTCAAGACCTATCAATACTGACCAGGTGCCGTAAATGTAATTGGTGCCCCAACGTCCAAACCACGAGCCATCGGCTTCCTGTTCGCTTCGGATGTAATTGATGGTGCGCTCCAGAGCCGGCAGGTATTCGTCATGATCCTTGCACACTTTGGCCATTAACATGGCGCAACGTGCACTCACATCAACCGTTGGAGGATCCAGTAAAGCACCGTGATCGGCAAACGGAATTTCGTTCAGATATTCGTAATTATTATCGACATCAAAAGCCCCGTAACCGCCATTTTTAGACTGCATGCCTACAATCCAGCGAGTCGCTCTATGAATGGATTCATCCAAGCCTGGAACATTGGAGTCGGCCATTGCGAAACCCACCAGACCGGTATCGTCGACATCAGGGTAATGCGGGTTGGCATATTGAAAAGCCCATCCGCCGCCTTCCAGGTTGGGTTGGGTGATCCGCCAGTCGCCGGGCTCGTCTTTAAGCTGTTTGCTTTTTAGCCAGTCATAGGCGAGTGTCAATGTTTCTTGGTTTTTGACCTTGTCGGTTTCTTGCAGAGCAAGTGCCACCAAGCCTGTATCCCATACCGGCGATAAACAAGGCTGACAGTAGGCATAATCTTCTTTGATAACCATCAATTTATCGATGGCTTTTCTCGCAGTGACCAGCAATTCATGTTCTTTTGGCATGCCAAGCAAAAGCATGGCCTCATAAGCGGCGGCCATGGCTGGATATATCGCGCCTAAGCCATCTTCGCCATTCAGCCGTTCAATAAACCAATCTTTTGCTTTGGCAATCGCTTTGTTCCGGACGCGTTTGGGTATTAACGGATTGGTTATCCGGCCTAATTTATCGAGGCCCAGAAAAATCTTGTTCAATAATGTTCTTTCCGGGAAATAATGTTTCTCCAGGTCGGGATGGACGACGAACAGTTCCAATACATCGATTTTCTTTGGGTTCTGGGCTGTCGCTTTTAATGTGCAAAGAATGAACAAAGGAACCATGACTGTTCTGGACCAGTAGGAGACCTTGTCTAAATGGAAGGGAAACCATTTAGGCAACAACATGATTTCAACCGGAATATAAGGCACGCCACGCCAGGGAATTTGCTCGAACATGGCCAGAGCAATCCGGGTAAAAACATTGGCTCTCGCGGCTCCGCCTTGGCTGAGAATATAGTTTTTCAGCTTGACCATATGCGGAGCTTCAGGCAAGTCGCCAGCCAGCTTTAAAGCGTAATAGGTTTTGACGCTGCAACTAATATCGCCGGGTCCTCCGGTAAACAGAGGATAGCTGCCGTCTTCGGACTGTCTTGACCTTAAGTAATTGGCAACCTTGGCTTGCAGCGGCTCATCTATTTCACCCAGATAATTCATAAACAGGATGAATTCTGATGGAATCGTGCAGTCCGCTTCCAATTCGAAGACCCAATGGCCATCGGGCTGTTGCAGGTTCAGTAAATAGCTTTCCGCTTTGCTTATGGCTCTATTGAGGTCATTAGGACGGCCCGTAATGGGCGTCGCGGTGCTGGGCAGATCATAGGTATTAATCTCTGTATGTGCGTCGGTAAACATAATACTTCCTTAAAGTGCTGACTTAGCTTTCAGGGATTGCGGAGAATAAGTCCAGCCGGGCGTTTTCAGCGACCGGCTTGAAACGTTAAATAACAACGATAAAAAGGTGTTGCTGCGAACAGCCAGACGCGTAGTGAAAATTGTCGCCTTGACGCTGTTTCGGGTAATTTTGACTTGACTGGAGTCAGTGAAATCCAGGTTTTGCTTGATTTTTCTCAAGGTGAGCACTGCCATTCCTAACGCCAGCAAGCAAAAATTGCGTATGCCTGTTTCATGGCTTGGAATCAATAAGGTGAAGTTCAGTGCGTTTTGCAAGTGGCCTTGGGCAACACTGATCAATCGTTCCAAACCGAGCTGGAAATTTTTGTCATTGGTTGTGGCGGTTAAATCCGACAGCTGATAACCCGTCTCGGTAAAAATATCTTGGGGCAGCCAGCAGACTTCGCGGGACGCATCATCCCAGATATCTTTCAAAATATTGGTCATCTGCAATCCTTGTCCAAACGACACGGACAGTTTTAGCAGTTCCTTTTCATGGGCTGCAATTTCCGGCGAGTAGTGGCAGAACAGCTTGGCCAGCATTTCGCCGACGCACCCGGCTACGTAGTAACAATAAGAGTCCATGTCCGGGAGAGTGCTTAATCCCATTTTCAGGTTTTGTGCCTGAAAAACCGGCATGCCTTTCGCCATGGTTTCAACGCAGGTGGCCAGCGCATCAATCTGATACGGGCTGAAACGGTGGGTGATAGCTATTACGCGGGGAATTTGTTCAATAAGCAGGTGTTCGGCAGGAATGGTCTGGCTGGATAACAACGGACCTAACTCTTGTGCAAATGCTTCCGCTTCCTGACCCGTTTTTGTAACAGCAATAAATCCGGTGCAAAAGTATTCTTTTTGGGCGGGTGAAAGCGAAACTTCATCTTCTATCGTATCGACTATACGGCACAGGAGGTAGGCATTGGCCACGGCTTCCTTTAAACCGGAAGGCAACTCAGGGATTGTCAATGCAAATGTACGTGACACATCTTGCAGCAAATAGGCTTGAAATTCGTCATCGGATAGATGATCAAGCATAATTTTTGTATCTGAAGATGGAGAGTTTTCGCTCATTTTTAATCTGTGTTTGGGCCGGGTTAAATGCTACTTTGAAACAATGATAGACTTTTTGTTGGTATTTTGCAAAGTAATGTTGTTTTCTAGCCAAGAGTGAGTATTTTCGGGCGGTTAAGCCCTTATGCCCTGGTAAAGGTGGGGTAGTTTTTAACAAAGCGTTGTATTTTTGTGAAATGGCAACAAATGCGATTCTTTGTTGTTGGATCCGCATAAATTTGTGCTAAAACTGGAGTCTTTACAAAAAAGATAGTATTCTAGTGGGTAATAGTTAAGCTCAAGTAATACAAGGTTAAGCTGTTTTTAAA
>JAGXSU010000121.1 GCA_018333785.1 Methylomicrobium sp.
AAAACGAGGGACTTTGAGTAAAAAATACGGAAAATGCGCTTAACGCGGCATCTTCAACGGCATATTTCAGGTTGTTGCTGGTGGCGGTTTTTCGGCTGTCCGGCAGCGTGCTAAATGCGGCGCGGGTTTTGTCAATCAATGAGCGCGCTGTAAAGGGTACCGGTTTCGTTGAGGTATAAAAGGGACTGGCCATAAGCTTCCGTGCAGGTTACAAAAATAAACATTATACAAGCTATGGTTTTAAATTGAGAATTGCTGAGATAATAAACCTCCACGAATACGCTTAATACGAAATTATTGAAATCGTTTCCGCAGTGTCGCTATGGTTCGCTAACGTCAGATATGTTGGTGACGGGGGCATCGCAGTAGTATGCAGCCAAACTAAGCAAACCCAGATTTTTTGCTGTCTTTCACGTTTTGAATACAGATTAATGACTAGTCTATAGTCCAGAACGAAGCAATTCATTAGGAGGTAAATATCATGAACACTGCAGCCATCGATAGAGAAACGCTTGACCTTCTTTTTCATAACCAGAATAAACTGGATAAGTTATTTGATTCAGTGTTTGACGATGAAAAATATTTTATCGATTTCTCGGCCCCTTCATCTCAATCGGTGTCAATGGCCAACAATTATGCTGCTTTTGATCCGGATAGCTCTTTTAGCTATGAAAATAGCCACATAAAAGATACTTTTTTGGCAATAAAAAGCATGCCTTTGCATTATTTACTACTCATCGCATTCGAGTTTGGTAGCATTTATTGGCTATTGACCTCTCTGTTTTAGATGAATTAAAGAAGCCAAATCTTACATTGGACTTACCTGCTCACCCCATCTCATTTTATCGGGTGTAGGTGATGATTTTAAAAGGCGCAACAATACGCCCCTGTTGCAAAAAGAATTTTCAATCAATCACCTACCCCTCTATTCCAAGCGAACGATTAGTTACCATTTGACATTTATCATGCGTTCATTGCGGGTCATGCAGTGATCGGCAAAACACGCAATGGCTTTATCGATGCCTGTTTTTGCTTTTTGAGTATAGCCTTCAGCGGCTCCTCAGAATCGAGTTGCTTCTGCATTTTAATAATAAAGCCATGTCGCCCAGATAGATCGGGTTCTTTAAACATTGCTACGGCGATGCCTGCCCAGAAGCGTTGACGCAAAACACAGGTATCAATTAATTACCGGAAGTGATTGAGAACATCCGTTTTCGAGGAGGCGTTTCTGTCATCACAGAGGCGGCGAAAATAGATAATCAACTATAATTCCCGAATAAAAAAAGCAAAGGCAAAGGAAAAATGAGCTCATTATTAAAGCGTGGACAAATCTTACACGGCAGCAATACCCAAACAGCTTATGAAATCGAAACCTTTCTTGGCGCAGGAACACAAGGTGAAGTTTACCAAGCCAAGACCAATGGTCAGCTCGTAGCGCTTAAATGCTACTTCCCGCAATACATTAAAACCGACCCAAACTGCCAGCAGCGACTGGAAAAAGCCATCAGCAAAGGCAATCCGGATAGTAACTTTTTATGGCCCATAGAGTTGGTGTTTACCGATAAAACCCCGCTTTTCGGCTATGTCATGCCACTGAGAGCTGATCATTACAAGAGTATCGTCGATCTCATGAAGCGTCGTATAGATCCCGGTTTTCGTGAACTCATCACCGCATGTCTGGGTTTGGTTGAAAGCTTTTTGCATTTACACGCCAAAGGCTTCTGTTACCGGGATATTAATTTCAACAATATCTTCTTAAATCCTCAAACCGGCGATATTCTTATTTGTGACAATGACAATGTGGACGTCAACGGGGTATCGGGTGCCATCAATGGCACCCCACGTTTTATGGCGCCGGAACTGGTCCGCGGCGATGCGGCACCTTGTACGGAAAGCGATTTGTTTTCCGTATCCGTCTTGTTGTTCTACATGCTCATGCTGCATCATCCTTTAGAAGGCAAAAAAGAAGCCGACATCCGGTGTTTCGACCAAGCGGCGATGAACAGGCTATACGGTAACGAGCCAGTGTTTATTTTTGATCCCAGAGACAACAGCAATTACCCTGTTAAAGGGTTGCATGACAACGCATTGACCTATTGGCCGTTGTACCCTCAATTTATCCGAGACCTGTTCATCAGAGCTTTTACAACGGGTATTAATGATGTGCAACATGGACGAGTAAGAGAAAATGAATGGCGTAACGCATTAATCCGCTTGCGCGACTCGATGGTTTATTGTGCATGCGGCGCGGAAAATTTTTATGACAGTGAACAGCTAAAGGAAGGTCAGCAACAAGTATGTTGGAGTTGCAAACAACCCTTAATCTATCCGCCTCGTTTACGCATTGAAAATACGATTGTCATGCTCAATCACGATACCCGACTCTATCTTCATCATATCGATAAAACCAGGCGTTTTGAATTTTCTCAAGCGGCCGCTCAAGTTACGCGACATCCTCAAGACCCCAACCGTTGGGGGCTACAAAACCTGAGCGACCAATCCTGGACCATCACCTTAACCGATAACACGGTTAAAACCGTTGAGCCGCAACGCACTGTCAACCTAAACGCCGGCATTCGTATCAACTTCGGCTCTGTTCAAGCAGAAATACGCGTATAAATAGCAAATATTTTTAATCAAACAGGAGCATAAACATGTCTGGAATGAAAAGACCCGGTGGGGAATTGGCGAGTCGCCCGCTGCATTTTTTTTGGTTGGCGGATTGTTCCGGCTCCATGTATGGTGAAAAGATAGAATCGTTGAATTACGCCATTCGCAGCGCCATCAAACCGATGCAGGATGTTGCCGACGACAATCCCAATGCCCAGGTCATGATCCGAGCCATCACATTTTCGACCGGGGCGCAATGGCATATCGCCGAACCGGTGCGGGTAGAAGATTTCAAATGGCAGGATGTCGATGCCGATGGGGTTACGTCTATGGGCGGCGCGCTAAAACTGGTTGCCGAGCAATTAGACGTTTCGCTCATGCCGGAGCGCTGTTTACCACCCGTCTTGGTAATGGTCACTGACGGGCAGCCGACCGATGACTTTAATGCCGGATTAAAATCGCTGATGGACAAGCCGTGGGGCAAAAAGGCCGTGCGGATTGCCATCGGTATAGGCCAGGATGCCGACCTCGATGTGCTGCAGAAATTTATCGGACATAACGAAATTAAACCGCTGCATGCGCACAATGCGGAAGATTTGGTCAACTATATCCGTTGGGCATCTACTGTTGTATTGCAAGCGGCCTCATCACCGGCCAGTCAGGTCAAAGATCAAGTTACTTCCGGTGTTGTGCCTATTCCACAAGCCCCGGAGGCTTCAAATCCCGATGTCGATGATGTGTGGTAAGCATGGCTGACATTCAATGGCGCACTATAGGCGCCAGTGTTAAAGGTGCGCTGCATCATCGAAACGGAAAACCAAATCAAGATGCATGGGCTCATTCTGATTCCTTTCATTGTATGGCCGTTGCCGATGGTCACGGCAGCGCAAAACATCAACGCAGTGACATCGGCGCCAGGTTAGCGGCAGAAATCACCGTAAAATTACTCGAAGAATTTGCCAATCAACCGTTTGATATTCGACTGATAAAAGAAGTGTCCAGTTATTTACCGGGTAAAATTGTGCAAGGCTGGCGTGAAGCGGTTGTACGCGACCACCAAAAACTCGAATTATCCGGCGATCCACCACAAAATAGCGGCGAAGCCAGTGATACAGCCGAACAGAACCAAGCAGCCATCTACAGCCTCTATGGCACTACTTTACTGGCCGCTCTGGTCACCGAAGATTACGCACTTTATCTGCAAATCGGCGATGGCAATCTTTTAGTACTAAATGACGCGGGCAAAATCGAAACGCCTTTGCCACAAAACGCGACATTCATTGCCAATGAAACTAACTCACTCAGCCAAGCCAATGCCGCCCATCATTTCGAACAAAAGGTCGTCTTTTTTGATTATCAACCACCACCGGTGTTAATCAGCTTGAGCACGGATGGTTATATCAACTCGTATCCGAGTCCAGTGGAATTTGAAACAGTCATCAAAGACATCAAGCAATTACTCTTTAAACAAGGCGGGGAAAAAGTTCAAGCGATGTTGCCGGATTGGCTTGATGAAACCTCGCAGCAAGGCAGCGGTGACGATATTACGATAGCGTTGCTCTATTGTTTCCCGGACTCTTAACGCCCATGGATAACCAGGCCCGGCAAATCCTCCAGCAATGCATTCGTGATTACGGCATAACCTTAGGCCGCGAACCACAGCGCCTGGAAGCCTTGTTGAAAGATTACGCGAAAGGTCAGCTTAAACGTGAAATCTTTGTTCTTGTCCAGGCGACAAAAGAAAATGTCGTCGATCAACTGCTCAATAATACGGCACCACTAGAACTGATTGCTGGTTCATTGGCGCATCAACTGACTGAAAATTACGGCATTGACCGGCCGTTAGCCGAGTGGGCAATAGAAAGCTGGGTTTTCGCGCTGAATTTAAGCATTCAACCAATCAAAGCGGAACCGGCGATACTCATTCCCGACAACGCCGATTCGATTGAGCCCGATGAAGTGAATAAGCCCCCTATTTTGATCGATGGCCGTTTCCGAGATAACGAAGACGGCACGGCAACCGACCTACAGACCGGCTTACAATGGATGCGCTGCAGTTTAGGACAAACCTGGGATGGAACAACCTGCCAAGGTGATGCTGATGAATATAACTGGCATGAAGCCAATAAAGTCGTAAGGGATTCTATTTTTTTGGGTTTTAAAATTGCTGAAAAATTTAGTTTTGCCGGTTATGACGACTGGCGTGTACCCACGATTGATGAACTGAAAAGCATCATAGAAAAAAACGAAGTACCTCCCATTAACGTTAAAGTCTTTCCCAATACCCCACTGACTTTATTTTGGTCTTCTTCACCCTATGCCGACTATACGAACTTCGCGTGGCGCCTGGATTTCGGCAATGGTCATGTCAAAGGTAGCCTTAAAACTTACCTCGCGCCCGTTCGTTTGGTGCGCGGCGGACAGTGATTGTTGTATTTTGATGTTCCATTGTAAGTTATTGTCAATGGCTCAATTTAATTGGCCATTAACACTCATTGAACATTTGAGTGATTTCAGCATGACCACCGCATCATCGGCGCAAACCGCCCTTTGTTTACCGTAAAGGTTGACGGTATAGTAAAGTGGACCCGCCAAACCGAAATGTAATATCAATTACGCCATATCTGGAAAGCGGCGATGAACTTATGAAATTTAATCCGAATACAAAACAACTTTTTACAAATGAAGGCGATTTGCTAAAAAGGCTTCACTGCCCACATGGGGTTAAGTGGAATGACTTACACCACTCTGACGCCATCAAAAAGTATTGTCACTTCTGCGGAAAAAATATCATTGATACTCAAAATCTCGACGATGATGCAGTTATTGCTATTGTCATACAGGATGAAGGAGTTTGTTTGAAACTGGATCTCAATGACCCAGCTATACGGATAATAAACCACAATGTTTTCTGATCAGAAAGAAGCAAATAGTCTTAGGGGCATTAAGACTGCTCGAGATGAAAAATCAATAAATGAAGCTGCGCAGAATGGATTTTTCCCTTGCTTAAGAGGGTAGAGAAATCTGAAAGCATTAAATCAAAATACGCCGTATTGCAAAATAAGAAAACTGGAGAAATCGAGGTAATAGGCGATTTTCGTGGTGGTTTC
>JAGXSU010000122.1 GCA_018333785.1 Methylomicrobium sp.
GATTGAATTACCTTACATCGCGGGCATGGCCCGCTCCTAAGCTACTGCGTATCGATAACTAACGTAAAACTTCATTTTGATTCAACAGCCTGGCTGGACGGAAAACTTTTTGGCCCGGCGTTAGATCGTAATCTGAATTAATGTACCGAATGATCCATTCATCACAGAGGAAAAATTTATGATACAGCTTCAATTCATTACTAAACGCCCACTACAAAATCTGGCGCAGCGCCAATCCTGGCCAATCATTGGCCTACTGCTTGTGTCTTTATCGATACTCACTGGTTGCCAATTGATGGGTGGTAATGATTCAAGTACAAGGACCAATGCGGCTCAAATCGATCGTGAAGTCGATGCAGCCCTGGCCAAACTTTACGAAACAACACCTTCGGCCAGACATCTTGCGGCTAAAGCCAAAGGGATACTGGTGTTTCCGAATGTTATTAAGGCCGGATTTATTGGGGGTGCCGAATACGGCAAGGGTGCTATGAGAAAAAAAGGCAGGACCAGCGGCTATTATAATATCGTTGCCGGCTCTTATGGACTGCAAGCCGGCGTGCAATCGTTCGGATACGCGATGTTTTTCATGAACGATACCGCATTAGCGAGTCTTGACAGTAGCAGGGGACTGGAAATCGGCGTGGGTCCGTCTATTGTGGTTCTGGATGAAGGCATGGCCAAGAAGGTCACCAGCACTACACTTCGCGATGATGTCTATGCTTTTGTATTCGGGCAGCGAGGCCTAATGGCGGGTTTGGGTTTACAAGGGTCCAAAATTACCCGGGTAAATCCATAAAAAAATCTGGCACCATGGCAGTAAGCCAAGAAAAATAGTTAATTATTGCTTTATTTATTCATCAGGAGATCTAAAAATGGCAGGTAACCTTAATCAAAACATCGTCAGTATTTTCGGGCTGGCCCTGATTTTAACCCTATCGGGATGTTCCCCAATTAAACAGGCACGCAATGTTACCGAATCCAGTTTTTTGGGTGATTATTCGCAGCTGAAGGAAGGACAGGACGGTGAGGCACTCAAAATTTATATCAACCCGAGTTATCAACAATCCTGTAACACGTATAACAAAGTGCTGATTGAGCCGGTCAGTATCTGGGTTCGAGATAACAGCGATCTGGCGGATCTTGATCCAGAAGAAAGGTCAACACTGGTAAATCATCTGCACGGTTCACTGGTGAACGAGTTGGGCAAACATTACCAGATCGTCAACACGCCGCAACCAGGAACTTTGCGGATCAGAACAGCAATTACCGAAGCCGAAGGATCGTGGGTAGTACTCGATACCGTATCTTCATTTGTACCCCAGTTGCTGGTAATGTCCAAATTGAAGGAAATAGCTACCGGAACAGCTACCTTCGTTGGCCGGGCCAGCGGGGAAGCCGAAATTACTGATGCGGTAACCGGCGAACGCTTTGCCGCCGCTGTTGACAGTATTGTAGGTGCCAAATCGGTAACCGGCGTAACCAGTCAATGGGACGATGTCACCAGAGCCTTTGATGCTTGGTCGGGCCGATTGGCCTACCGATTGGTAAATTGCGGTCAAAGACCTCCTGAAGAGTAACGACAGTGGCTTAAGTCCGGTAGGATGCCGTGAGGTTCGAATCGCATCAATCGCGACGGGATCTGCATCTCGTCCATTGGGGTGATGAAAAAAACTTATAGCAGGTACCCGCCGGTTAATCGCGCGAACGATGCAGTTCACTTTATCACTGAATCCTACGTGTTTTCCAGTCGTTAAAATGGCTGGGATGGGTCCGAAAAAATGAACTGTTGATTTAAATAGGGGATGTAAAAACAATGAATACAACTAGCAAAAAAATTCGTAACACGCTGATGATCAGTACTTTGTTGCTGGGCGCAGGATCAATGAATGCCTGGGCACAGAATTTGATGATTTATCCTGCTGCCGGGCAAAGTCCTCAACAACAACAGCAAGACCAATATCAGTGCCATAGCTGGGCTGTTCAACAGTCCGGTTATGATCCCAGTAATCCACCTGCACAAAGTTCAACTCAGCCGGGGGCCGCTTTACCTGAAACGCTCAGAGGGGGCGCTCGCGGAGCTGCTGCAGGCGCGGCTATCGGTGCAATTGCAGGCGATGCAGGTAAAGGTGCTGCTATAGGCGCGGCAGCAGGGGGAATGAAGCGCGGATTTCAGGAACGCGACCGCCAGAAACAAGCCGCATCAGCCCCCCCACCCGGATTAGATAACTATAACCGGGGCATGAAGTCCTGTTTGGGAGCACTGGGATACACAGTCAATTGATGGTCCGGATAGTAAGGAAAGTTAGACCGTGCCGGTTGACTAAAAGCGTTCAATGAATTGAGCCATCACCCAGGGCAAACACATTAAAAAACTATAGAAAATCAAATAGTTAAAATTTTCCTTTTTCCGGATTAACTATAAGATTCGGTTTATTTGAAACCTAAAAAAGGCTTTGTGTCGCTATCGCGACGCTTATGTGGAGTCGGTTCGCGGACCGACAACCGCGATACTTTTATTTGCTTCTCCAAAGAAAAGTATCCAAAAGAAAAGACACCCGTAGGCCGCTGCATCCTGCGCGCTGACGATTTTGCCGAGGGTTTCCGGATGGGCTATCCCTAGCCCTCCGAAAACGAGCGGCATCCCTGCCGCTCCCCTAACGGGCTATTCTCGGCAAAATCGCCAGTACTCGGCGCGGCCTAACGGGACCCAGGGAAGAGCACCATAAGTTAAACCAAATTGACTATGGGTTCTAAGCAACCGAATAACATATTGATCTATTAATTATTTCAATGCGTTTACCCTGAGCCATCACCCCTAGGAGGTGACCGATGAAAACAAATAAAAAATCGTTACTCAGGACGGCCGTCTACGCGGCGGTTTTGAGTTCAACCATCAGCTGCGCCGGTAAACAGGAAGTGATGCGCCACGAAACGCTGGCCGACGCCCTGCCTGCTGCCAAGTCTACCGAAGTGCAACCCCCGGTAGCGAGGGATATACTCAAACGCATGGCTGATTATCTGGCCAAGGCCCCGCAATTTACCGTTAATTTAACCGATAATTTTGACGTCATTCAGGACACCGGCCAAAAAATCGAGTTCGGTGAGAGCCGTAAAATCACTCTCAGTAGACCTAACGGTTTGCGTGTCGAACTGGAAGAAAGCAGCGGAGAAAAGCATACCGTTGTCTATGACGGCAAGGACATCACCGTTTTCAATCCAGCTCAAAACGTTTATGCGCAGACAGCCAAACCGGGTGGTATCGACGAAGCGGTCATGTATTTTCTCAGGGATTTGCATATGCGTTTGCCGCTTGCCATGCTCTTGACCTCTCGCTTTCCGTCTGAAATAGACAGCCGAACCGAAGCGCTGGACTATGTGGAGATGACTTCAATACACGGGATACCAACTCATCATCTGGCGGGACGCACCGAAACCGTGGATTATCAAGTTTGGATTGCTGAGGGTGCTCAGCCCTTACCCATTCGCATTGTGTTGACCTATAAACATGCAGAGGGCCAGCCTCAGTTTAGAGCGCAGTTTTCTGATTGGAATCTGAAGCCTCAAATCAGCGATAAACAGTTTGCATTTACGCCACCCGAGGGAGCCCGGAAAATTTCTTTTGTCGCGCAATTACCCATTGGTACCCCTGAAACCCCAGCTCATTCTGGAGGTGAACAATGAACACAAAACTTATTCCGATTGTTATGGCTATTACAGCGACCTTTGTGATTCTGGCGGCTGCCGATCAAGCTGCGGCCCGCGGATTAGGAGGCGGGGGCGGTGGCGGTGGCTTTTCTCGCGGGGGCGCTGCGGCTAGCGGCAGTTTTTCTTCCGGTGCCGCACGCAGTTCGATGAGTTCCGGCGCTTCGGCTGCATCTGCCTCCAAGACTTCCAGCCGGACGCAGGCGGCTCAATCGGTTTCCGCAGATCGAACCCAGGCCTATTCTACAGCCTCTGCAAACAGGGCTACGACTCAGCAAGGCCGTCAGACCACTTCGACAGGAAACCAGGCTCAGAGGCAGGATTCAATGTCCCAGAATCAATCTCAGCGGCAGCAATATTCGAATGAAAATGTCGAGACGCGGCAGGAAGGTGCAACGACTCGAGCCCAAGACCGTCAACAGGCTGCGCAGTCCTATCATGGCGGCTACTCCTCCGATTACCATGATGATGATAACTGGGACGATGGTGAAGTCGCCGCTGTAGCCATTGGCGCAGCTGCCATTGGTGCGATGGCGGGTTACGCTTCCGGCGAATCCAACGCTACACAAACTGCGGCACCGGCGCCGACGGCTGTTTATCCTGCGCCTGCACCTGCCGGGAATGCGGGGTTACCTTGCACACCTAACACCACGGTAGTGGAAGGCATCACTTATTATCAATGCGGGTCATCCTGGTATACCCAGGCTTATGGCAATAACGGCGTGATTTATATGCCTGTAGCACCACCTTATTAATCGCTTAAACTGTAGGAGCGGCCCAAGGTCGGGATTTTCGCGGCCATGGGCCGCTCCTACTATTGAGTAGTTGGCTTCCGGCTGTGTCTACTGGGAGCCATAAGTTATCAATAACGAAGGCGTTTTAGATCAAAATTCGGCATCATGGAAAACATTTTGCACGTCATCCAATTCATTAAGCATGTCTAAAAACTTTTCAAACATTGCCAGATCATCGCCTTTAAGAGGTGTTGTGCCTTTTGGCAAAAATTGAATTTCGTCCACTTCATAATCGATTTCGCCCAGGGCGTCCGTTAAGGCTTGCTTGGCTTTAAAGTAGTCGGCCTGGGGAGTAAAAACGGTGATCTTACCGGCATCCGTTTCGATATCAATAACATCGACATCGGCGGCCAGCAAGGCTTCAAGGACACTTTCATCGTCATCTTGTTTAAAGGCCAGGATAGCGGCATGGTCAAACATATGACTGACAGTGCCTTGGGTGCCGATTTTACATTTTGTTTTGGTGAAGCATTGGCGAACATCCCCAAATGTCCGGTTAGGATTGTCGGTCAGACAATCCACAATCACCTTACAACCGCCTGGGCCAAAACCTTCGTACCGAGCTGGTGCGAAATCCTCGCCGCCACCGCCTTTTGCCTTGTCTATGGCTTTTTCAATAACGTGAGTAGGCACTTGATCTTTCTTGGCCCGCTCAATCAGTCCGCGTAATGCTAAATTACCGAGCGGGTCAATGCCCCCTGATTTAGCGCACACATAGATTTCACGGCCATATTTGCTGTAGACCTTCGCCTTGGCATCAGACGTTTTAGCCATGGAATCTTTTCGGTTTTGATAGGCTCTACCCATTTGGCTGTTGCTCCTTTGACAACAATAATAAAGCGGTGGATTTTACAGATAACTATTTGTAGAGTGAAACTTTTAAGGAGCAGTACTAAAAATTAGCGGCCCATAAGCGTATTGATTTTATACCTTTCGCACTTCAAATTTCGGCAGTGCCTAAGGGTTGTTCGGCAAAGGCTTTGTTGCCAGCATGGATGCTGGCATAGAGCTTTACGACGGGCACCCCGGTGCCGAATTTCGATTTACGATGGGTATATTCCAGCTTCAAAAAGTCAATCTTCGCTTTTGGCTACACTATCGCTATATTCTTCGATAGTGATGATGCCGCCCAAACGCTCGGCAATATCCCGGTCACAGGCCGGTAACGCATCTTGCAATAGATCGATGCGTTTCCACTGGGGCAGGGGTGTTTCCTTATTCTCCTGAGGGACATAACTTGACGAGGCGATACGGCTCATTTTATGGATATAACGCGGGCAGTTGATGAAGATTTCACTTATTTTCACCCGGACAATCAATTCTGCCCCAGGATATTCCGCTAAAAGAGGGTCGTCTGAATGCGTGGATGCATCGCCATGAACGCGGATACGGTGCGGGGTTTCAAAATCGATGAATAGCATGCCGATTTTGGCATTGCCCTGAATATTGCCCATTGAAAGAAACATGCCGTTGCCGTCGTAGCTGGGAAAGGCCAGTTCACCGGGATTGACCACTTTTACAAGACCTGGATTGCCGCCCTTATAAGAACAGGTGGGGTAGCCTCTATGATCAATCGTGGTAAGAAAGAAAAAATCCCGGCTTTCAATAAAAGGTTGATGCTGCTCATTGACGTGCTGTTCAACGATGACCTGTTGCAGCCTGTCCGCCAATTTGCGTGTGTCGTGCTCGTCCTGCATTTGGCGTTGCTGCGGGCTGAAAAAGTCATTCATGCTTTGATACTCCTGTCGGTTCGAAAAAATTATCCACATAGCTTGGTGCGATTTATTTCATTTTAATGCATTTTAGAGCTACTCCCTTCTTACTCAATAATCGTTCAAGTTTGTTTGGTGTGAAGTATGCCTAGCGAGGAACGCCGTGAACCCGTCCATGGGGGCTTGCGGCAGCTCCCTGCTGCCGACATCCTCGCTAGGCATACCCCCACACCTTCCCATT
>JAGXSU010000123.1 GCA_018333785.1 Methylomicrobium sp.
AATAGGGCCAGCATCATCTTTGGCGGGTACGGCGGACTTCCGCCACCACCATAGGCTTGTTCTATCGGATGAGTGTCCAGTTGCTCCATAATTTCTACCACAAAACGAGCCAGACTGTTTTCATCCAACCAACCCTCACAGTTTCCTGGCACGTTGATAGGCTCGTTTCGGTTAATGTTGATAAAATGATTGCTGATGGGCTTTCTACCTTTTTCGTAATTGTTAATCCCTACAGTATTCTAACCCAATAAAAGGGAATAGCAGAAAGACCGACAGACTCCTAGGCCCAGAGAACAGACGCCGGAAAGGTGATGCCGCCAAATGAATAGAAGGTCAATTTAAAATGCCGTATTTCGATGAACCTTGTGACTTTCGTCGAGGGTATTAGGGGTGCTGATTGATTTCGTTGATAGTGGCCGTTGAGCTTTTCGAAAAAACCCCTAGTGCCGAAGCAAAACGGTCAGCTTGACGGTGTTGTTTTTGTACATGGCGAAAAAGCGGTGCATCCGTTTAATCTGGACCCGCTTTGGATTTGTCTGGCCGTTAGCTTTTTTTACTGGTCAATAACATCAGACCAACGCCAACGACTATTGCCCCTACACCGGCCCAAACCGGTATGTTTACTTTTTCCGTGTCTTTAACCGTCAGCTCAAAGGGACCCAGTTTGGCTTCCTGGGTTTCGCGCGTATAACTGAAGCTGCCATAGACAAGCCCTAATAGGCCCGCAGCGACCAGTACCAATGCCAGCATTTTGATTACGCTCATTTTAATTCTCCTATAAATGACATAGACAAAGTTCGGTTTTGCAACCGAACTTTGTTATAGCGCTTTTAGAGTACACGTCTGCCTCGGATTATGCGTAAGACGACGACAATGACTGCGATAACTAAAAGAATGTGGATAAATCCGCCCAGTGTGTACGATGACACCAAGCCGAGTATCCAGAGAATGACTAAAACAATAGCAAGGGATTCAAGCATTTATGCTTCTCCTAAGGAAGCCATCAACTGACAGTGCAATAAGTTGCACATAAACAAATTTCGGATTGATGGACAGTCTAAAAACCGGTAAAGGTTAGGTTGATCATTTTTTAACCGGGCAGTTGAGGGCGCCCGGTTGAATTAACGCATCAGATACTGTCTTTAATGTCTTCTTTAAGATCGCCCAAGCCCGATTGGACTTTACCGACGTTCTTTTGAACATTGCCTTCAATTTTCAGCGCATCGTCATCAAGAATTACACCTGCTGCTTCTTTCACTTTTCCTTTGACTTCTTCGACGCGGCCTTTTATTTGATCTTTGTTCATGAGTCTCTCCTTAAAATTCAGTCAGGACAAAATGAACATGACTGAAGCGTGGAGTAGAATTCATCTTCCATCGCTTAGTACGAACGATACAATTAAAACCGACTTTTGTCGGTACGGTAACGAACATAACGGGTTGTTTCAGAGATTTTTCCTGACATTACCAAGAATTTGTTAATGACCAGGCCGTTGGCAAAATAGTGCAAGAGGTTTTAGTCAATCAATTGCCGAAGTATTTTAAGCTAATTATTCCATGAACTGACGACTCCTGTGACTAACGAGGGGGAATGAAAATTGGATAAAAACCTAACGGTGGATAGCGTTTTTGCCTCAAAGACTATGACTTATCAGTATTAGAACCACCGACAACTTCAGAATCATGTTTTTCAATGGCCGACTTGTATTGATCCCTTATAAGTTTAATGTCGGCATCACCGCAATCGATATCTATTAGCAATCTATCAGCGGTACTTCTGCTCAGGCGGTTGCTTCTCCATTTTCTTTCAAATCCACCTGATACCGCGATGCCTGTCAGAACCGCCGCTACCGAGGTCAGTATGCTGGGTATCGTTTGATTATCCGATGCCTGCAAGATAGCACCCGCAGCGACGCTACAGACAATTGAACTGAACAAAGATAGATGATGAACAAAACTCCATAGTTTTTGAGCATTGTTTCTTTGATTACGCCAATCCTCAATTGATTTTTTCAAGCATTCTTTTTCAGGCACGGTTGCTGTCATATTTTATGGGGGGTGAGTATGATGCTTTGTTAAAATACCGATTAATCGTTCTGTGATTAATTTGCTTAGCTGTCTGAATATCAGTTTTGTTTATTTGTCATTAGCCAATCAAAACTGACTAAATCATTTGCTTCAGTGAAGGCGAAACGGTAACGTTAAGGCTTGTTGCAAGTTATTCACCTAGGGCCTGACCCACATCAAGGTTATAACAGAATTTTACTCGATAATTTTTATCATACGGTAAAAATCAGAAGCTGAATTAGAAGAAAACTGGCGCTGATTTACAGCTCAGTATCATCATCACTATCGCCTTGGAGGGGCTAATGCTGGACTTTTTAAAACCTAAGAACGTTAAAGTAGCCGTTGCAGTTGCGCAACTATTCCGTCCGGCGCTTCATGCTATTGAGAGCAGTCATGGCGGAATTTTGCCGGCATCAGCATTACAAGATGATTATTTGATCGGCTATTTGGCAGGTGCTATAGCGGTAGCTGCAAATTTTGCAGGCATAGTAAATCCTAAGCTTAACGGGCTTACCAATCTGCATTTTTTTGATCGCTTGTTTCCGCGTCACGGCTTGACTATTTGTCGTGCACACCCGGAAAAGCTGGAAAACTCGGATGAGTATTTAAAAGCTTATCAAGATGGGATAACGGATTTTAACAAGATTATTGGGGATTTAGGGGCGTTGGATTTAAAAAGCATATCTGGGGATTTAGCTGACATGACCCATTTGAGAGCCCATATCGAGCAAACTTATCCTCTCGAATAGGCTATTTTAGTTAGATATGAGTTTGCCCTGCCAGCTGGGCATTGGTCGATTTTGATCGTTGGCTCAGGCCTTTCCCAATAATAAATTGCTCGACGCCCGGTGCTCACAAATCTTGTTTTATGTCTGGTTTTAAATTAGGCCAGTGAGCGAAGGCAAAAATCCAAATCATGATAATGTTTACGACAGGGATTAACAGACACAAAACCCAGGCTTGATGGTGTCCGGCTTTAGCCAGAATTTTGGTGCCTAGCCAGAGAACAAAAAGCACCATGACGGTCAACAGAAAAAAAGCCATTATGATCCTCCTGAATTGTCTTGCTGATTAGGCCAATGCATCAAGCCTAACTGCAGGAAAATGACTAGCAAGCCGAAGCCCGGTAAAAAAACCAGTAAGGCCCACGCAGGATGAAATCCCGCTTTCCGGTAAATTAAACAGACAGGAATTACGATCATTAACGCGACGATGATGACGCGCCCCATTTCAGGAAACATATCCACCTCCACTGGTTGCTATGAGTATGACTGCCAAAACAGACGAATAGTTTGTTAAAACGATTCGAATATTTGCAAGCAGCAAGACCAGTATACAGTGTTGCAGATTAAATTTTATCGGCTCGAGAATCCAGAAATGTTGGCCGTGGTTTTCCACGCATTCTTTGATTAGGGTATCCGGCTTATTTCATCAAACGCGGGTCAGACTCAAACTGATTAACCATCAAGCCAACCAGGAAGACGATTAGTTTTCTCAAGCATTACTAAAAAAATAGCTGCTCCAAATCATCCAGGTTGTCCATAACGTATTCCTGATCCTCTTCCAACACTAAATGTTGCCATTCAATGTGTTCAGCCAGTGGTAAGTCATCCGTGCAGCCATAATCAATTTCATCGTTATCACTATCAAACATGACACTTCTCCAGGTTGGTTTTTTCAGATTGACTCCATTCTTGATGCTTTGGAGTCGCCATCACTCATCAAAAGTGATATCAATCTTTATGCCAACCCTGCGGGATCCTATTTGCTGGTTTTATACCTTTCGCACTTCAACTTTCGTCAGTGCCTAAGGAGGCAACGAGTTGTTCGGCAAAGGCTTTGCCATCATGGATGCTGGCACAGAGCCTATAGGGATGTATTTACGGCGTCCTTTAACGGACACCCCGGTGCCGAATTTTGATCAACGATGGGTATGCATTGATAGAGGGCCTTCCAAAAGTGACAGTTTTAGCAATAGATCTGTCAATTATGTCAGTAATTAATATTGGTAAACCCCCGGCTATGCCGGGGGACTCTCAAAGGTTTGACCTATAAGGCGGTCGCAACGATGCTCTTATCTCGACCAAAAGATAGGAGAATCGAAAATGAGAGAATATCAAAGTTTGAGTCATAGCAAGTGGGATTGCAAATACCATGTGGTGTTTATTCCAAAGCGCAG
>JAGXSU010000124.1 GCA_018333785.1 Methylomicrobium sp.
AAAGTTGCCTCAAGGTCCAGAGAAAATGTTAAAAAAAAATGCATTAAACGTATTATTTCTCACAAGCATCATGTCTCTTTTTGCTTGCAGTACTCCTGAGGAAGAAGCGAAAGACAGGCAAACTAAAGGAATACAGCTATTTGACAAGGGAGATTATGATAAAGCGGAACTAGAACTTAAGAGCGCTATTCAACAAGACAAAGAAGGTGCCGACTCTTATTATTATTTGGCTCTGTTAAATGAAAAAAGGCGAAATTTCAAAGCAATGAAGGAAAACTTGATCCAGGCGATTAAGTTAAATCCCCAAAATATCGAAGCTAAAATCAAACTGGGCAAAGTCCATCTGCTTTTTGACGAGTCAGCTGAAACAATGAAGATTGTTGATGAGATTCTTGGTACTACAGCTGATCACGAAGACGCATTGTCGCTAAAAGCCGCGGCACTGGTCAGGGAAAATAAGTTGGTGGATGCTATGGCCGTTTTGGATAAGGTTTTAACCAAAAACCCAAAACATAATGAAGCATTGTCACTGAAAGCTGTTTTACTGATGGAAAATGAAAGTTTCGATGAAGCATTGGCCTTGCTTGAGCCTGCAATATCGGAAGATAAAAACAACTTATCGCTGCATCTTTTAAAGATAAAATTAGACTCAAGAAAAAATGACATTGATGCGGTTATTGCCGATTATCTGGAATTGATTAATGTATTCCCTGAGAAAGATGATCTTAAATATGCGCTCGCTAAAATTTATGTTCTGGCCAAAAAAAATGATCTGGCGGAAAAATTACTCACCGATCTGGTTGAATCAAAGCCCGGTCAAATAAAGCCCAAGTTGGTTGCACTGGGCTTTTACAATGCGTTGGATAAAGCAAAGACAGATGAAAAATTGCAATCCTACATAGCGCAGGCTAAAGGTAAGCCCGATATGCTTATGGCTTTGGCGCGCTGGACATTAGCTGCAAACCGGATTGAGGATGCAAAATCTCAATTGCAGGCCTTAGTCGCCTCCGATGATATTAATGATGAGTTAAAATCCACAGCAAGTTTGATGCTGGCACAAATCGACTTTCAACAACGAGATTTTGTTAACTCACTTGATCGTGTTGAAACTATCCTGAAAGACAAGCCTAATTTTGTTGAAGCAAAAATTCTTAAAGCTAAATTGCTGCTTGAAAGTGAAAAACTAGACGAGGCTTCCACCTTGCTCAATACAGTTCTCTGGGATATGCCTAACTCGGATGAAACTATCGTTTTGTTGGGACAAATTGCGCAACTTCAAGGCGATAGGGCCAAAGGAGAGAAATATTTTAAAGACGCATTAGATATTAACCCGGCCAATCTACAGGCACTGTTCCCCATTGTGGATAAAGCGCTACGTGAAAAACACAATAATTTTGCAAAGGAAGTTTTGAATAAAGCCTTGGCTAGACTGCCGGGCGAGCTTGTTTTGATCAACAAGCTGATTCAAATCCATATGATCGAAAAAGATTGGACAGCGGCTGAAAATCTTTTGCAACAGCTTCAAAAACAACCCAAAGCAAACCAATTAGCTAAATTCCTTCAAGCAAAGATATATCAGGAAAAAGGTGAGTGCAGTCAGGCAGTCCCCCTATTCAGAGATATATTGGAAAAATCACCCGTTCAAACCGATACATTGACTGAATTAGCCCGTTGCTACGAATTACTCAAACAAAGACCCAAGATGGTGTCTTTTTTGACCGAAATACACAGTAAATATCCTGACAATTTACCGGCCATCATACTTAAAAGTAAATTGTTATCACTGGATAAGAATTTTGATGGCGCTATTTCTTTATTAAGAGCTTCTTTAGAAAACAGTCCCAACTCGGTTAGCTTGATAGCTGAATTAGGGCGGATTTACAATCTCAAAGGCATGACAAATGAAGCGATAGAACTCTATAAAAAAGGGGGATCTGATAATCCGGATAACCTTCAACTCTCCATGTTGTTAGCTTCAAGTTATGTGAATCAAAAAAAATATGATGAAGCTGCTAAAATCTATGAGTACGTTCTGGAAAAAAATCCGAGATTAGATGTTGCTAGAAATAATCTAGCTTCAATGTTGCTGGATTATCAATCAGGCCCTGAATCCATTGATAAAGCAATAAAGTTACTGGATCGGTTTAAATACTCGGATCAACCCTATTTCATGGATACTTATGCATGGGCTGAGTTTAAAGCAGGGCGATTGAATCAAGCGTTAACAATTCTCGAGAAAGTGATCGTGGCTTCACCCAACACGCCAATATTCAGGTATCATTTGGCTGAAGTTTATAATGCACTTGGAAACAAAACAGGTGCAATTTCTGAATTACGGCAAGCGTTGGCGATAGCTCAAGCAAATGATTTTGAACAATTTGAATCAGCCCAAGCATTATTGAATAAACTTCAAAACGAAGTTAAATCGAAACAATAATGATTTTTTGGCTGCACATCATCTGTCCATTGTCCATTTAAGGATGAAAAAAGATTTAATCTATCAACCTGGATTTGTAAATATATGAAAAAAAGTAAGATTGCAATCGTTGTTTTTTTATTGAGCCTGTCAGGTTGTACTTATCCACCGTTGATGGATGAAGCTGAATTACCCGATGACTATACTTATCAAATAGGTCCCGGCGATAGCATTGAGATTTTTGTGTGGGGTTATCCAGAAATTTCAACAACGGCCACTGTCAGACCCGACGGAAAAATTACTACCCCCCTGATTGATGATGTCGAAGCTTTCGGAAGAACACCTTCACAATTAGCCAGAGAAATGGAAGTGATTCTGGGTGAATATGTCCGTGATCCCCAGGTTGCAATCATTGTCGGAGGATTTCAGGGAGTTTATGAACAACAGGTCAGAGTATTACAAACTGGAGCCAGCTTTGGTGGAGGAACTGGTGGTGGCTTTGGCGGCAGCATGGGCGGCGGTGGCATGGGTGGTGGCGGCGGCAACATGGGCGGCGGCGGTGGCAACATGGGCGGCGGTGGCGGTGGCGGTGGTGGC
>JAGXSU010000125.1 GCA_018333785.1 Methylomicrobium sp.
TTTGGGACAGAGACAGCCGATGATCATCAGCAGCGATCTGCTGATGGCTTCGCCCGATCTTGATCTGGTCCTGGCGCATGTGGGCGCGGCAAAGGGAACGCTGTCCAGCCTGGCAGATGACCCAACCTATCGCGCCGCGGCGAACGCCGTCAGCAAGGACGCGTATGTCCTGCAAGCCATGATCGTCAATCGGACCTTTTTACAGCAGATGGTGAATGACCCACCCTATGACCTGCTGATCCTGGCGGATGTCGTTGCCGGGGATGAGCAGATTGCCCGCCTGGGACTCGTCTACCAGGATGTCGAGTCCCCCGAGATGGTGGCTTCCGCCCTATTGGAGCGCCTTGCAAACCACCAATCCGCGCAATTCAAACGCCCATTTGCGGAGTTGCTCACTGCTCGTAACGTGACAAGTCCGCGTTATTTTATATATCAAGAGACGGATCGAACTGTGGTGGTATTGGAGTTCCCCACCCGAAAAGCCACTCTCGACGAACTTGCTCAAATGGTCAATTTCTTTAATTATGAGGGAAACGCCACTCCGCCCGGGTTGGTATATCGTCTATTCTTTCAAGCGCTTGGGATGGGCGACCTAAGCTGGCTGGATTCCGTCGGCGATTAACTGACACATGGCGGTGGTATTTTTATTGGATCAACTACAAGCGTTTTTTTTCGAGAGGAGTGCTTGCGATGTTTGAAAAAAAGATTTTGAGGGCGCCTTGCATGCTCTTGAGTGTGGGAATTTTGCTCGCGTGTGGTCTGTTTTCCGCACCCATCCCCACACCCGCGCCCATCCAACCGACGCATACCCCTGTGCCGCCAACGCCCTCACCAACGCAGATTCGCATTCCGGGGGTTGACGACCCCGTGAGTCTTGATGAGCAGGATATGAAACTGCTGGTACTCGGTGTGGACTTGGAAGCAGGCGAGCAACCTGGACGTTTGAAACTAAAGCTAAAGTACGGTCCCCCCTTTGACCTTCCAGACGCACAGTGGATTGCAAGAAATTCTGAATTAACCTGCGGCACAATATCCTACTCAACCCAGTCTATGGGATTGTACGTTGGAGATGACGGAAGATTGGAATATTATTTTTTAACTTTTGACGTGGCGGAGGATACAAACTTCTCGGAATGCACGCTACAGTTGCCCGGAAATACGGAAATCCCGCTCGCCTCGTTCTCTGAATAGGCTTGGATGCCCCAAAGGAGAATTTTCATGCCTGATAATAAGTCTCCAAGAACAACCTGCCTGGTTCTAACATCACTGGCGTTGCTCGCGTGTGGCTTGTTCACTGCGCCGAATCCCACCCCCGCGCCGACTCTCATTCAGCCGACGGACACCCTTGCACCGCCAACAAACACGCCAACACAACTCCCGCCGCCAGCAACCCTGCCACCTCCTTCGCCCCGTCCAACCATCACACCCACGCCTGCCCCGGAATGGGTAATAGATTTTGCCGAGCCGATCCTCGCAGAAATCTCCAACCGTCCACCAAATATTGAAGACGATTTTGAACAATCGTCGGAAAATTGGCTTCAGGTATCCACTTATCATGATATTTCTCCATCGAAAGGATACAAGTACGAAAACGGAAAACTGCTTGTTACAGACTGGCCTGCTTACTATCGCGGGGTTAGGTTCACTGATGATTATGTTGCAGAAGTGGACGTTCAGTCTTTACCGGGGTTAAGAGCATGGTCGTTAGGATTTGGTTTTAGATCGAACGGTTCTTGCTCTTTTATGGTAACGCATGACTCTCAAATGGAAGCTGTCTGTCGCAGGGTTCAGGATGGTATACCTTCACATTGGCTTAGGCTTCCGATAGAGAACGTGGGTGACAGCAGGACAGTTCGATTACGTTTAATCGTGAAGGGCAACCGTTTTGCCTTCTATGTTGATGGGAAACCAATGGGTTATTTTGAACACGAATATTTCGAAACAGATCACGCATGGCTACAGTCGTATCCTAGTTATGGGGCGTTTGATAATTTCAAGTTCTGGGACATTTCAGGCTTAAAAATCCCATGAAGATTTACAAAAAGGAGTGTTTGCCGTGTCTAACAAAAAACAACTGAGAATCACTTCCCTGCTGTTGACCGCACTGGCGTTGATCGCATGTGGTTTATTCACTGCACCGAATCCCACGCCCACCCCCATCCAGGCGACGGATACCTCTTCGCCGCCAACGGACACGCCAACACAACTCCCGCCGCCAGCGACACTGCCGCCGACAGCAACCCTGCCGCCTCCTTCGCCCCGTCCAACCATCACACCCACGCCTGCCCCGGAATGGGTAATAGATTTTGCCGAGCCGATCCTCGCAGAAATCTCCAGCCGTCCGCCTGATATTGAAGATAATTTCGGCTGGGCAACCGACGCATGGACGTTGGCTGGCTGGCAAGCGGAATGGAGAAAATCAGTTAAGAACGGCGAAATGATACTTACAGGAGGTAATGCACAACATCAAGGGATCAAGTTCCATGATTATGTCATTGAAGTGAAGGCGCGACAGGTGGAAGCAGGCCAGCATGGCATTGAATTTATGAACACTCCTTGGGATTCGATAAGTAGTGGTATTTACTGCAAGCTCACGGTTGGGCACTTTGGATGTAGTGTCAAGCAACCGGCTTTTAATAAGGATGTACCTTTCCGCACTGTAAATACTTTGACAGTCATTGTCAAAGGCGGTCAGATTGCGGCTTATTTAAATCAACAACCATTTGGATATTACGAGGACGACCACTATCGCCTGTATAGGGGTTCGGTTCCTTATGTTGCCTTGAAATCAGAAGGCGTCCATGCCTTTTCCGAATTCAAAGTCTGGAATATCACGAAATTGGAAGCGCCCTGACAACCTTCGGAATTTTTAACATTGACAGAACGCCACCACAACAGTTGCGGGAGGAAAATCGAGTATCATCCAAGGTGTAGGAGATAATATGACAACACTCGCAGAACAACCGACGCAAAAAACCTACTGGAATTACGCGCTCTGGCTGGCGGTTTTTACGATTCTTTACAACGTCGTGGAGGGTCTGATCTCGATCGGCTTCGGCGTAAGCGATGAGTCGCTGGCGCTCTTCGGCTTCGGCGTGGACTCGTTCATCGAGGTCATGTCGGGGGTTGGAATTTTGGTAATGGTCAACCGCATCCGACGCAACCCGAATTCGTCGCGCACACCGTTCGAAGTGACCGCGCTGCGGGTGACCGGCACGGCGTTCTACATCCTCGTGGCGGGTCTC
>JAGXSU010000126.1 GCA_018333785.1 Methylomicrobium sp.
GTCTGTCCCGCTTTCAATAAGGCGGCAATCTGGTATCGTTGTGCTTCGGTCAACTGTTTGTAGTCTGTCATCGCTTATCCATCTTTGGTCGGATTGAGAAGGGGTCGCACTATAACAGTTGACCCCTTCTTAATCATTCAAAATGAATTGCACTTGATAGTTGAATCCGCGGCATTTAAAAAAAGCTTTTCCGGGACTAAACAACTCCAAGCTAAAATGGTGTTTATCAAAATAACAGTAGAGATTCTCGCGGATTACTACAAATGTCTGGATCGCTGGTTACTTTTTAAACTGGCATTAAGGTTTCCCAGTCTAGCTGCACAAGATTCCTTTGAGCCTGATCAAATACCAAACCTACCCCAAACACAGTCTTATCCATAGCTAAGTATTTTTGTGCGTAGCCTCTATTCAGGACTTGCTGTAAAGCAGGGTTTATGGTTTGTGACTGATAATCCTGGCTTTTGTCTAGTTTTATTTCCATGACATAAATGAACTCGCCCAGCATAATCGTCATATCGACCTGACCATGGTTTGTGGTATCTTCGGGAATGATGGCCGCATTCAGGCTGGCAAAAAAGGCGTAGAGAACGCTGGCGTAGTAGCCTTCGGAATCAGGCAGGTCGTTGTTGGTGAAATTGCGCCAGGGGATGCTTGCGAACAGGCGTTGCAGCATCGGCTTCAGTTCATCAATGGCGCCCTGATGTAACAGCGTGAACAATTCAGTGCGTAGTGCTTTCTTTTCGGTGTCAATCTGGCAATAGCCTTCAATCAATTGGTTATTGAGTGCCATTTTGACTTCATAATTGGGTACCACTAAAACAAAAGCCTGCTCGCCCATTACATCGGTATAGGCTTTTTTTATTGTCAGATAGCCGGTTTGAAAGAGTAAGGTCACTGGGTTGATGCGTTCAACATCAAACGAATCAAGAATTTCTTCGGAAACTTCGAGCTGCTCCAAATCGGGCAGAAAATAGGCTTTTTGCTGGAAAAGTTTGATCAAAAAGCTGGGGTTGCCGGTTTCGAACCAGTAGTTGCGGTAGCGCCGATTGCCGCTGATGAACAATAAGATGTCATAAGGGTTGTAGACGGCTTCGCCGAGAAACTGATAACCGTTGTACCAGATTTTCAGTTGCCTCCAGTCGACACCGGCCAAATGGCCGGCAAAGGTGGTTTCCAGATCGGTTTGGGTATAGCCGCAAATAGTGGCGTAGTTCTCGTCGAGGGTAATGTCTTTGAGTTGGTTTAAACCACTGAATAAGCTGACTTTGGAAAACTTGGTGACCCCGGTCATAAAGACAAACTGCAAATGCGCATCCTGGCCTTTCAGTACCGAGTAGATGTTTTTCAGTCCTTCGCGCACTTCGGCAGCGCGTTCCGGATAGTCGATGTTGTCCAGAATCGGTTTGTCGTATTCATCGACTAAAACGACAACTTTTTGGCCGTATTTTTCGAAGGCCATACTAATCAATTCGGCAAATTGCCCGTTAAGACTTTGAGCACTGACCTGAATATCCAACCGTTTTAAGTGCGTTTGCAATATTTCGTAAATATGCTGATCCAGTTGCGCTCGATTTTGCAAAACGCCGCTGGCAAAATCCAGTTTGATCACCGGATACTGTTTCGACCAGTCCCATTGATCGTCTATATATAAGTCTTCGAACAAGGCTCGATTGCCTTCAAACAGTTCTTTTAACGTGTCGACCAACAGGCTTTTGCCAAAGCGCCTTGGCCGCGATAGAAAAAAGCGCGCAGTTTGTTGCACCATTTGCCAAATGAGCGGGGTTTTGTCGACATAGACCATGTCATTGTCCCGGATCGATGACAGGGTGTTAATTCCGATGGGTAGTTTTTTTAACATGGTTTATTTTGTCTTGCTGAGTTGCCGCCAATCGAGCTGCACTAAATTACGCTGCTGTTGGTTAAAAATTAAGCCCACTTCAAACACGGCCTTGCCTTGCTGCCGGTATTTTTGGGCATAGTCTTTATCCTGAATTTGCTGTAGGGCCGGATTAGGGGTTTGTTCCTGGTAGTCAGGTTTTTTGTCGAGTTTGATTTCCATGACGTATATAAAGTTGCCCAACTCGACGGTCATATCCACTTGCCCTTGGTTGGTGGTGTCTTCCGGTCGAATAGCCGCATTCAGGCTGGCAAAAAAGGCGTAGAGGACGCTGGCGTAATAGCCTTCGGAATTGGGCAGGTCGTTGTTGGTGAAATTGCGCCAGGGGATGCTAGCGAACAGGCGTTGCAGCATCGGCTTCAGCTCATCAATGGCGCCCTGATGTAACAGCGTGAACAATTCAGTGCGTAGTGCTTTCTTTTCGGTATCAATCTGGCAATAGCCTTCAATCAATTGGTTATTGAGCGCCATTTTGACTTCATAATTGGGTACCGCTAAGACAAAAGCCTGTTCGCCCATCACGTCGGTATAGGCTTTTTTTATCGTCAGATAGCCTGTTTGAAAGAGTAAGGTCACCGGGTTGATGCGTTCAACATCAAATGAATCAAGAATTTCTTCGGAGACTTCCAGTTGTTCCAAATCGGGCAGGAAATAGGCTTTTTGCTGGAACAGTTTGATCAAAAAGCTGGGATTGCCGGTTTCGAACCAGTAGTTGCGGTAGCTTTGATCTTCGCTGATGAACAACAAAATATCGTAAGGATTGTAGACCGCTTCACCCAAAAATTGATAGCCGTTGTACCAGGTTTTCAGTTGCGCCCAATCCACGCCTTTTAAATGTTCGGCAAAGGTGGTTTCCAGATCGGTTTGGGTATAACCGCAGATGGTTGCGTAGTGTGCGCTTAAAGTAATATCTTTGAGTTGGTTCAAACCGCTAAACAAGCTGACTTTGGAAAACTTGGTAACCCCAGTCATAAAGACAAACTGCAAATGCGCATCCTGACCTTTCAGCACCGAATAGATGTTTTTCAGTCCTTCGCGCACTTCGGCAGCGCGTTCCGGGTAGTCGATGTTGTCCAAAATCGGCTTGTCGTATTCATCGACTAAAACGACAACTTTTTGGCCGTATTTTTCGCGGGCCTTCAATATTAAATCCGTAAACTTACCTGGAATATCGGCTCGCTCGTTGCAGGATTCGATGCCTAGCCTTTGTTGATTTTCGGTCAAGATGATTTCAATTCGCTCGTCGAGTTGCTTTCGGCTCTGTAAGGTGCCCGAAGCAAAATCGATTTTAATGACGGGGTAGGTCTTGCTCCAGTCCCATTTATCATAGATATACAAGCCTTCGAACAAGGCTCGATTGCCTTCAAACAGTTCTTTTAACGTGTCGACTAACAAGCTTTTGCCAAAGCGCCTTGGCCGCGATAGAAAAAAGCGCGCGGTTTGCTGCACCATTTGCCAAATGAGCGGGGTCTTGTCAACATAGACCATGTCATTGTCCCGGATCGATGACAGGGTGTTAATTCCGATGGGTAGTTTTTTTAACATGGTTTATCTTGACTCTATGAGTTGCCGCCAATCCAGCTGCACTAAATTACGCTGCTGTTGGTTAAAAATTAAGCCCACTTCAAACACGGTCTTGCCTTGCTGCCGGTATTTTTGGGCATAGTCTTTATCCTGGATTTGTTGTAGGGCCGGATTGGGGTTTTGCTCCTGGTAATCGGGGCTTTTGTCGAGTTTGATTTCCATGACGTAGATAAAGTTGCCCAACTCGACGGTCATATCCACTTGCCCTTGGTTGGTGGTGTCTTCCGGGGTGATGACCGCATTCAGGCTCGCAAAAAAGGCGTAGAGGACGCTGGCGTAATAGCCTTCGGAATTGGGCAAGTCGTTGTGGGTGAAATTACGCCAGGGTATGCTTGCGAACAGCCGTTGCAGCACGGTTTTTAGCTGCGGCAAATCACCTTGTTTCAGACTGTCAAAAACCTGATGCTGGATTTTGAGTTTTTCGCTGGCCATCGTTTGGGTATAGCCATTGATAAGATGGGAGTTCAGAGCTTGACGGACTTCCCGGTTCGGCACTTTGAGCAGAAACATGAATTGACCGCTAAAACCGGCGTAGGCTTTTTCGATGGTCAAATACCCGGCTTGAAATAATAGCGTTACCGGATCAATGGCTTCCACATCAAACGAATCAAGAATTTCTTCGGAAACTTCGAGTTGTTCCAAATCAGGCAGAAAATAGGCTTTTTGCTGGAACAGTTTGATCAAAAAGCTGGGGTTGCCGGTTTCGAACCAGTAGTTGCGGTAACGTCGATTGCCGCTGATGAACAGTAAGATGTCATAAGGGTTGTAGACGGCTTCGCCGAGAAACTGATAACCGTTGTACCAGGTTTTCAGTTGCGCCCAATCCACACCTTTTAAATGTTCAGCAAAACTGGTTTCCAGATCGGTTTGGGTATAGCCGCAGATGGTGGCGTAGTTCTCGTCCAGGGTAATGTCTTTGAGCTGGTTTAAGCCGCTGAACAAGCTGACTTTGGAAAACTTGGTGACCCCGGTCATAAAAACAAACTGCAAATGTGCATCCTGGCCTTTCAGCACAGAGTAGATGTTTTTCAAACCTTCGCGCACTTCGGCAGCGCGTTCCGGGTAGTCGATGTTGTCCAGAATCGGTTTGTCGTATTCATCGACTAAAACGACAACTTTTTGGCCGTATTTTTCGCGGGCTTTCAAGATTAAATCCGTAAACTTACCTGGAATATCGGCTCGCTCGTTGCAGGATTCGATGCCTAGCCTTTGTTGATTTTCGGTCAAGATGATTTCAATTCGCTCATCGAGTTGCTTTCGGCTCTGTAAGGTGCCCGAAGCAAAATCGATTTTAATGACGGGGTAGGTCTTGCTCCAGTCCCACTTATCATAGATATATAAGGCTTCGAACAAGGCTCGATTGCCTTCAAACAGTTCTTTTAACGTGTCGACCAACAAGCTTTTGCCAAAGCGCCTTGGCCGCGATAGAAAAAAGCGCGCGGTTTGCTGCACCATTTGCCAAATGAGCGGGGTTTTGTCGACATAGACCATGTCATTGTCCCGGATCGATGACAGGGTGTTAATTCCGATGGGTAGTTTTTTTAACATGGTTTAT
>JAGXSU010000127.1 GCA_018333785.1 Methylomicrobium sp.
ATCTTTGACAGTGCTGCCCGCATTGGCTTTCTGGTCAGTGAAGACGGCGAGTACCGACTCCTTCCTGCCGTGCATCGCTACCTGGATTTGTTTGAAGAATTAGCGCAAGCAGAACGGACGGATCACCTTCACTCTGAAGGAGAGCTGCTTTGAGTCTTGCCCACTACGGATTTCAGAAGCTAGTGCTGTTAAACAGCGCCGGATACAGCCGGGCAGAATTGCCGCTGGACGATTCTGTCTCGATCATTGCGCCCAATAATACCGGCAAAACCAGCTTGATTAATGCGCTGCAGTTTTTGCTCATCCTTGATAAGCGGCACATGGATTTTGGCGCACACAGTGTCGAAAACTCAAGACGATTTTATTTTCCGGATAACAGTGCCTATATCTTACTGGAAGTGTTGCTGCCTTCGGGTATGGCGGTGATTGGTTGTGTCGGTAAAGGCTTGAGTCATGATTATGAGTATTTCGCCTATCAAGGCAGTCTCGACCTTGAGGATTACCGACTAGAAGACGGTAAGTTAGTTGCCCAACCCAAATTAATGAGTCGCCTGTTCGCATGCGGTAAACCCGCCAAAATTTATCAACAAGCTGATTTACGGGCACTGCTCTATGGTAACCGCCAAAAGCAGCGTTCAGACGACCCGGATTTCACCATTTTTCCGTTAGAATTTAATTCACAGGCAGCGACGTATCAGCGTATTTTGACGCGCACTTTACGCCTTGATCGCTTGGATAGCAGGCAGGTTAAAGATTATATTTTAGAGATCTTCAAAAACGATTTGCAAGATCGCAATGTCGATTTTAAAAGTGAATGGGATAAGTCTTTTGCCGATGTCAATTATGACAAATCTCAATATGATGCGGTGCTCCTCAACCAGGAGCTCATTGCTCGCATGGAAGACAGTCAGCAAATGCGCAGAAGCTTGAGAGGCAAGATTATTCTATGGCGGCCTTTGATTGAACAAGGCTTGAATGAATGGGAAGCCTACAACCGCAACACAACGGATGACATCAAGGAGCACCTTCGCGCGTTGGACGAGAAAGTCCAGGACCTGGAAACGCGTCAAAAAACGATTTATAAAGACCAGGCCGAAGCCGGCGCTTTGTTAAAGGAGCAACAAAAAATTGAACAGAAATTTCAAGAATTGACCGTTCAATTTGCGTTTGTGAATGACTTAGCGCAACTTGAAACGCAACGGGACGCTTTACAACATCAACGTGACGAGTTAGTGCGCATCATTGGCAATGCCGAACAGCAGCAATCACCGGAAGCCATCAAAAGAAACATCGCGAAGCTCACTAAAGAACAAACCGAACTGCACGGTCAGTTGGCCAGCCTTAACGACAATCTCTACCTTCAACTGCAAAAGCTACTGCCGGCAAACAGTTTTGAACTGCTAACCCGGTTATTGGCAAAATCCGTTTTGAGCTTGCCCGTCGCGCAAGGCAATGCTGTTAAGCTGAACGACCCGCATTCATTTCAATCGTTTGCCGCAAAACTTGAAGATCGACTGACATCCAACCAGTTGCAACTGCCGGGTTTGGTATTGGATTTGTCGGCATTGGCGCCCAATCTCACCATCAAAACCGCACAAGAACTGGAGATGGAAATCGGCGATTGTGACCGACAATTAGTTGACTTAAAGCAGTTGTTAAAAACCGTTGAGACATTGTCACAACAACAGCAAAAGCAACACGCATTGGAACAGCAAATTACTGAACTTAATAAAGACATAACACACTATAAAGACTTTTTATCCCTGCACAGGAGTGCTTCAGAAAGGCTGCAGCTTACACAAGAATTGAAAATGAAACTGGAGGCGCTTGAATGTGAAGAATCCACCTTGGCTGAAAATAAAAAAGCCATTGCCCAGGCTCAAAAAAGCCATGAAACAAAACTGAAAGAGCTTCAAAGCCAACATCAACGTATCAACACTGCCCGTCAGCAGCGCGTGGATCAGCAGCCGCCGTTTGACTATTTGGAGCAACTCGCCTTTTTACCGTGTATGGACGCGGCTGAGTTGACTATGCCGACGCTTGCAGATCGAATCGAGCGCTATAACGCTGATTGCCGACAGTTAAGGGAAATCGACAGTGAACTCAACAGCCAGCTGAGTGAATTGCATGGCTACGGTATTAATAAATTTCAACTGCAGGATTCTTCAGAGCTTGAGCTCAATGCCTTGTTTGCCTACACCCTGAACTTAAATCAGGAAAAGGCGGCGATAGAACGAAAAGCCCGTTCGGCTGTGGTGCAAGTGGCCGCTATTTTAAGGGATTTACGGAACAGCCTGGAAACCCTGAAAAGTCGAATGCGCGAATTTAATAACAAAATCAATAAACGCCAACTTTCCGATCTTAAGGTGTTTAAAATCGAACCTCGCGAGGAAGAAGCCTTAGTCAAGGCGATACAAACATTGATTTCAACCTCGGAACAGGTTGACTCGGGAAATTCATTTGATTTGTTCGACCACAACGCGGTGCTGGATGATAAAGCCCTGAATAAGGCTAAAGATACTCTCATCAAGGAAGGCGAAGCGCGAGGCGGATTGCGGGTTGAACATTTATTCCGGCTGGTTTTTATTATCGCCAAAGAAAATCAAACACCAGCGGAATTCGAGGACATGGATAGTGCCGCATCTAACGGCACGGTTCTAATGGCCAAACTGATTACTGGCTTGGCCATGCTGAATCAAATGCAGGACCCTCGCAAAGCCATCAAAACGGCGTGTTATCTGGACGAAGCCGCATCACTGGATCAACGTAACCAGCGCAATTTGATAGAAATAGCGGCCGGATTCGGTTTTACACTTATTTTCGCCTCCCCCGAACCTCAAATCACCGCACGCTATTGCGTCCCCATTGGCACCACAAATGGCAAAAACCATATCAGCCGATTAAATTGGCAAATTTTGGAGCCTATTTTAGAGTCAAATCTGGATGAGCGATCATGACCGTTCTTTCCGAAGCGCTAAAATGCCTGCTCAACAGCGACCAACCGCTAACCGCCTCTTCGTTTACGCCCAGCCAGCGAACCCATCTGGATCAATTTTCGCGTGAAACCCGGCTTATAGAACGTTATTCGCCAGGTCGAGGCACCGTTTATAAGGTGATCGACCGACACAGCCTTATTAGCTATCTACGCCAACTTCATCCTGTGGACGACGAGTCTTTACTGACGGATCTACCAGCACGCAGCCGTAACATTGGTAAAGACCGGAACAGTAAGACCGGTCAGACGAGCCATGAGTGTTGTTATTTGCTGATGAAAGCGTGGGATTCTAATGTGGTGTGGGAGAGTGAAAAGAGCCTCATGTTCCCTTCGGAACTCACCGAACACTTTGGCGTTGCTGCCTTGCGTATTAGTGCAGGACATAGTTGGCAGTGCAACGGCCCCATTTTATTAGTTGAAAATCAAGCGTTGTTTGATCGATACGATTGGTTACCTTTAACTTTTAAGGGATGTCTGGCCTATTATGCTGGGCAGTTATCAGACGTATTATTGCAATGGTTTTCAGCACAAAAACGAACCGAAAATGTAATTTTATTCCCAGATTATGATGGCATCGGCTTATCCAACTACGTCAGGTTACTGGACGCTCTTCATCCTGAAACGAACCTACAATTCTATTGGCTGCCTAATTGGGAAGATAAATTGGCA
>JAGXSU010000128.1 GCA_018333785.1 Methylomicrobium sp.
CCGCAAGCCGCTACCATGCAGCCACTGCCGACCAGCGAAGCCGAAAACCGCCTGCCAAAAATAAGCGATATTTGCCCCGCCAGTACCCCTGTCGACACCGTCACGCCCCGTTATCCGGCAGAACCCGACACCCCAGCCGATATTCACGCCCTGTATCAGCGAACCTATGGGCTCGCCCACCGCATTGCCCGTTCGATTCACCTGGAACAGGTCGTGGTCCCGGTCTCCCAAGGCCTGGGCTTTATCATCGAAAAACCGCAAGCCGCCTTCACCGCCCACGCCACCTGGGGGCTGTGGTGGTTATTGCTGGGCATCGCCGAACAAAGCGTCAGTCCCGAACGCGACCCCTTGTGGCAACACACGGACTTGTACCAGCTCCAGCAAGACCCCGAGGGCACGGCACTTCAGCAGTTAGTCGGGCCGGCACCCAGTGTGTCCCATTATCCCCACGAAGTCCTGCAAAATAAAGCGATTGTTCCCGATCCGGTGTTCACGGATATCTGCCAACTCATCGAAACCTGCCGGCACATTCGTCAGCACTACCCCTCTACCCAGTTATGGCCCTCAGGCCCACCTTAACAGCGAGGTCACCATGAACTATCACGCCGAATTTGCCTTGCACACCTTGATGTTTGTATCGCGCATGGCCGCCGAAGGGGACTTTGACACGCCCCACCAACTGGGCCTGCGCACCGATCAAATCGAAAAAATCATGACCCTCAGCACCCAGGAAATCCATGAAATGGCCGCAACCACCAAAGCCCGCTATCTGCGCATCCTGTTTGATGCCGACGCCCTCGATACCGCCATGCAGGTCTGTGCGCAGCGGATCCGGCAACGGCAATTGATCCTGCAACTGTTGACTGCAGGGGCCTCCTTACCGGTCATGCGCACCTTGTTCGGCTTCACCAGCGCCGACACCGCCCAATACCGCAAATACCTGAATCTTCCCAAAGCAGACGGCCGTCCGGCCCTGCCCACCGATGCCCAGCAAGTCAACATCTGGGAGCTTTGGAAAGCCACCGACTCCGAACCGCTCGGCATCGCCGAACGCCTGCTCTATGTCCATCACCACACCGGCATCAAAATCAGCGCCATCTGGCCGCTGATTCAGGACTGGTTTGCCGGCAACCTCGATGGCCACGCCTAGTCGGCAGCGCTTACCGTGACCCGCAAAGACCGGCAGCCATGACCCCGCCAACCGCAACGCCCATCTCCGCCGCGATCGTGCAACTCGGCGAGCGGATTGCCCAGGCCCTGGGGCCCGAGACTACCGGACCGGGCGCCCAGCGCGAAGCCCTGCTGTATATCGGCCACTGGCAAGATGCCATTCCCCGTGCCATTTGGAGCGATCCGGATCTGGAAGCCATCGATGTTCGCTGTTGGGGACTGATGCGCACCCAGACCCTGACCGGTTCCGCCGTGCTGCTGTCTTTGCACCGGTTATTACACAGCCACTTAGGGATCGCCAAACCCACCGTTTCAAAAGTGTTGTATGTGCTGCGCTTAACCCGCTGGCTGTCCTTGTGTTCCGCGCTTCGCACGCCAACCGGCCAATTCAAAGGCCATGTCTATGCCGTTCATGATCACCGCCTCGCTCTGACCGATGCTCTCTACCTGGACCCCGAGTACCTCGACTTCGTCAATCACCAACGCCGGCATCACCAAGCCCAAATCCGAACCCTGGCCCGGCAGATCTGGCAAGCGATCGACCACAGAGAAGAACCACCCAGCTGTGCGGCGGTGAGTGACTTCTTTCAGCAAGTGAATGGCCAACGCCAGGTTCAAATAATTAACCTGGCTGACGACCGGGTTCAAAAACTGAACCCGGTACCAAAACCCCAGGTTCAAAAAGTGAACCTGGCTAAAATCAACCAGGTTCAAAAAATGAACCTGGCTCAAACCGACCAGGTTCAAAAATTGAACCTGGCTAATCCAAAACAAGAACCAAAAGAAAAACCAAAAGAAAAACAATCACTTATCGATGAAGTTCAAAAATTGAACCGCAGCGCCTATATAACTACTACTACAAGTAGTAGTTGTAGTAGTAGTTTTTTAAATAAATTTAAAATAACTACTACTACGCCTGTTTCAGCTAACAGGGAAAAAAATTTAACCGATGCGGCCCGCGCACCGCTCAGCTATCCGCCCAGCTTCAATGCCAGCGAGCAAGCACTCGCCCAGCGCTACCTGAACCCGATCGACCCCGAGCTACACCAGGCCTTGCTCGATGAAACCGCCGCGCAAATAGACGCCAAACGCACGAGCCATCGACCGATTCGAAATCCGTTGGCGTATCTCAGCTGGTTATGTCAAGAACACGCCAAAGGCCACCCGGTGTTGACGAGTTTGAGCATTCGCTACCGGGACAACCGTGAACGCCAGCAACGCACAGAACAGCAGGTGCGCAACCATCAGCAAGAACTGGCCGCCCTGAGTGGGCGCAACGCTCCGGCTGAAAACCCGAAAAAGCGCCACGACAAGCCACAGAAATCAACGAAACCCACCCAACAACTGCGGGAGGCACTGAACAATGCGCATTCAGACAACTAATCGTCCCCTGTGCGGGCTGCACACCCCTCTAAGCAGGAGCAATCAGCTGTGCGGGCTGCACACCGCTCCGGACAAGAGCCATCAGCTGTGCAGGCTGCACACCGCTCGGGTCAAGAGCCATCAGCTGTGCAGGCTGCACACCGCTCCGGACAAGAACAATCAACTGTGCAGGCTGCACACTGCTCGGGCCAAGAGCAATCTGCTGTGCCGGCTGCACACTTCTCAGGGCAAGAGCAATCAACTGTGCAGGCTGCACACCGCTTCGGACAAGAGATACCAGCTGTGCGGGCTGCACACCGCTTCGGCCAAGAATTACCAGCTGTGCAGGCTGCACACCCTGAAATTCAACTCAAGAGGATTAACGCATGAATGCTTTCTTTGACCCTGAGCCTCAAACCGCAAGGATTCAACCGGAGCGGACCTTCATCGAACAGCCGGGCGATCTGCGCAGTGAGACGCGGATGACGATACAAACCCGGCAGGCCCAAAAGCTAGTGGTTGGCCGCAAAAGCAGCGAGCATGTCGAAGCGATTATCGGCTTGCTGGATTTTGGTCGGCGCATGAAGTTGATTTGGTTATCCGCCGAAGCCGATGATCCTTTTGCCGACTGGTTTTTAGTCAAAATCGAACAGTCGCTGGCTGACAGTCAAGCGCTGATCCAGGCCAAGACCACTTGGTTGACGACCCGCCTGGGTGAAATCGAAGGCTTTGACATTCAGGTGGCCCAGTCACTGCAGCCCTTGCAGGTGCCGATCTATTTTCAGAACCCGTTTGGTTACATGGGTGCCTATTTGATTGCCGATTATGATGCTTTGGCGCGCAGTGTCTTTACTGCCCGGCACATCGCCCTGATTGATCGCGCAGTGTCCGAACAGCTGTTGCAGGTGACCGGTAAAGCTATCCGTCGCACCTTCAATTTGGCCAGTCAATGGAAATTCACCGGTGTCATCCGCGACGATGTGCTGGCTCAAAATCCTAATGCGCTGCGAGCACAAGGGCTGTTGGGCGAATGTCCGGAGGCCATTGTCGCCAAAACCCAGCGGGCCAAGATCGCGCCGGTCATTAAAGCCAAGCCCAAGCCTTCTGCCGTGGTAGTCAGCAACACCAGCGGCCTTAGCGGCAGGGAAAATCCGGATGAAACGCAAGGTGGAGAACCTGTCGCAACGGCCATGAGTACTGAGCTGTCTTCAGACTGAAGATCTGCGCGGGTTTGCCCCTGTGCAGGCTGCACACCGCTCCGGACAAGAGCAATCAGCTGTGCAGGCTGCACACCGCTCCGGACAAGAGCCATCAGCTGTGCAGGCTGCACACCGCTCGGGTCAGGAGCAATCAACTGTGCAGGCTGCACACCCCCTGGTCGCGTTTAGCCATTTTGACCATTGATCCAGCCCGGCTGAATCCGGTGCGGGGTAGCTAACAGCACTTACAAAAGGTTTTAACCCTTTAAGGGTAAGGGGGAAAGCCTTTTGATGAGCTAGCCCTTTTTATTCCTTTTCGTTGACTTTCGCTATGGCCAGTGATTTCGAACAACGTCTTCATGTCATGTTACCGTTCAGCTCCCGGCAGGGGGTCTGGCGCAGAATTGCGGTACTTGAATCAGAAATGAATCAGGTGGTCAGGTTGATGAACGACTGTGCCGGGGCGTTCCGGCAGGTGCTGGCCGAACCTCGGGAGCTGTATCTGAACGTTCAACAGGTGCGCTCGTTGACGGTGTATATCCGTTGGCGTCGGCGAGGCGTTCGCGGCCAGCAAGCTTATTGCTTACTCAACAGCCCGGCAGGTCAGGCCGTATTGCTGCGCCAGGCTCCGGAACTTCAGCAGTGCTACCGGCAGTTCGATCACTGGGCTCTGGCGTTGAATCTGGCCCATTCACTGCGCTTGAATGAAATCAGGCGCTTGAAAAAATACCTCAAAGACCTGGGTTAAGCCAGGCATCGTGTCACTCAAAAACCGAGCACAACGGTCTTAGGGTTTTCACTTCACATTGCCGCCAAAATCAGTACTGTATCGGCAACAGGGGGAGCCGTGCCATTCTTGCCGGCTGTTTCAGTCGGGCGAACCCCGGCCCATTATGTGAGCAGGTCTTTCATGACAGCACGTTGTTTATGCGAAAAACCCAGCCAGGCAAACACTATCGCGCGTGTTTTGAGCGCCTGGCTCCGCCATGACAGTTCATTTAGCGGCGTTCAGGTCTTCGTGATCGGCTGTTTTGGCGATTGGCTGGGCCTGGCCGCATCGGATACTGAGGGCCGCTGTTTCAGTCAAGCCGAGGCCCCGATTGCGGCAGATCAGAAACGGACTCAGACTGCAGCTGTCTCGAATATCACCCCGAACAGGGTCCTTGTGTCACCGTTCTTACTGTTCTCGGTAGCGAGGTTCCGGCAGGCGTGCGGCTATGGCTTGGTTACGCTAATGGGCGTGGCGGGCTCGATGCGCTGTGGGAGTCCGGTCCAGACCCTGCGACAACTGGCGTCAGGATACAGATCCTGGACGCAAATGCCCAAGGCCGCGGCAAGGCCGATCAGTTTGTTAAAGACCAGGGTTGCCGGGTGTCGCAGTTAACGGTGCAGGTGCAACCGCAACAGCCTGCCGCGTTTGACGGGCTCAGCGCCCAGATGCAGGTTAACTGTCCCCGCTGTCAGTATCCGCTGGTCCGGCGCAAGAACCCGTACGGTTATTTTTGGGGCTGCCGCAATTATCCGGACTGTCAGGTGATTGTCTCCGATGAGCACGGCAAACCCGGAACGCTTCGCCAGCCCGCCCAAGCCACCGGCGAGGCCTGTCCGGAATGCGGTCAGGGGCAACGGGTCGAGCGCATCGTGCGCAAAGGCCAACGCCGCGGGCAAACCTTTATCGGCTGCAGCCGGTTTCCGGCCTGTGCTTACACCGAATATCATTGAGTCTGACCGGGAGATAACAGCAGACTGGCGTGCTCCCAATGGGGTGGCCTTAAGCGATGAACTCAGGTTTACACCGTGCTCACTGCGTTTTCAGTGAGACCTTTCGCTACCGCGCATCTGCCCACCGGTAGCCGGTTCCTGCGGGAATCGCGCAGATGTTAGACCCATCGGGAAACCCTGTTTCCCCTTGGGCGACAGGGCGTCATTCCGGTTTTTTTATTCTTTCCAACCTGGAGAAGCCTTATGTCGACAGCCACTCAAACCCACTACTTTGATCTTCATATTCACGGCATCGGTTATGTCAACCGCATTCGCGAAGTGAGCGTCAAGCGCGGAGATAACTTTTGGGCGTGTGATATCGCCGCCTTACACGGTGCGGAAGCGGCGGTGCAATACACCCGCTTCGATTGCCGGGTCAGCGGATCGGAAGCCGAAAAGCTGATCAAACGCATGCAAAAAGCCGGTCAAGACGATAAAAAGATCCTGATCGGTTTTAAACTCGGCGATCTGTACACCGATACCTTTACCTACGAATCCGGAGCCAAACAGGGCGAAACCGGCGTCAGCCTGAAAGCCCGGCTGCTGTTTATCCACTGGATCAAGGTCGACGGTGTCACCGTCTATACCGCCCCGCCCAAAGCCGAAGCCGGTAACGAGGGCCCGGCCGCACCCCAGAACTCCGGTCATACCGCGCCGGATCACAGCGCCTAGGCCGCCCCGGCTTAAGCCTGCCATGAGGTCAACGCGATGGATGCCCCGGTCATGATCCGTACCCGGTTTGGTGACAAAACCGATCAGGACGGCTTTTTTAACGCTGCGCTTGCAACCTTAATTCAGCAACCTGAGTGGTGTGCCGCCGTCTTGATGCCAGATGACGTCTATGCCGGCCCGTTTTGTTACACCGCCCTGGAACAGGCGATTCCCTTTTAACCCAGCGCTACCAGCGCCCGCCAACCCTCAGGGATGAAGGTTGCGGTTTGCGGCAGCGCTCCGTGACCTGTAGCCGTGCCCTTTTCGCAGAAGGTCTTACCGGTTTGAACCGGCAGGGCCTTCTGGGAAAAAGCGCCTTAAAGCGTTGCTTCCTGACCCCACCGACTGCCATCGTCGGCTTGTGATGGAACCTTTTGTGCGGTAGACCGTGCCCACTGAATAGGCGCTGAGAACACTCGATAATCCAGTCAGACCGCCGTGAGTTCAGGTTAAACAACGGGAAACCAGGCTCATGCAGTTACAGAGTGGCCGGTCGATCATTTCGACCTGAGTAAGGCATGAACGCCTGTCATGTGACAGACCGTCATGGCAATTGACCTTGTTTTACCACCCCGACGGTGTACAGGCCGACTTGAGATCGCCTGTACACCCGGTTTTTTCCGAAGGGCTTGCCCAAGAGGGCAGGGCAGTGGGAAAAAACCGTTACCCACATTCAAGGCTTTACCCGTGCTCACTGCGTTTCAGTGAGACCTTTAGTAACCGCGCGTCTGCCATGCCGGTTGCCGATTCCTGTGGGAATTGCCGCAGACACTTTTTTTAAACCCCACCGGGAACGCATTTCCCGGTCTGCGGGGAACGGCGTTCTTCGATTTCAAATCTGAATTGGAGATGCTTATGAACGGTCATCAATTGACTGATCCTGAACCCTGTCTGGTGTGGGATACGGGAGCACTGGCTCAACAGAAGGCCCACCTGCTAGTTGAAATCGGCGCTGCGGCCGATGTCGATCAAGGCTTTGCCAAAGCCTGTGAAGACCCTGATCTTATCGCCTATGAATGGGCTGCGTTAACCGAACAGTTAACCGTGCTCCTCAATACGCTCAATCCCTCAGGCTATTGGCATGCCGAAGTGACTCACTTCGGATGGCGCAGCCGCAACGGTTATAAGGACTTTGAGGCCGACACTGGCGCCCGGTTTTTGGCCAGCATCCTGCCCGCTACCGACTGCACCTTCAAGGTCTTCGTCACTGAAGACGGCACTGTCCGCCTGCAGAACTTTCACCACGATGCGCCAACCGGCAACGAGTGGTATACCGTCAAGCCGGCTCAGCCCTGGCTAGACCTCTAAATCAAGCCGTCCGGTCGACATCTGATCGGTCTTGGAAACCGGCTTATCTGGATTGCTTCAGTGTGAGCCATTTTAACCACCCAACCGGGGCAACACAGTCCTCGCGTTGCGGGCGTGCGGTGTGCTTCGGTGTCATTCAACCCCGGGAGAACCCCCATGTTATACATTCAAGAAAGCAACGGTGCTTACCGTAAAGCCACAGAAGCCGATGTACTCGGTGCTGCCACCGCGCTGTTCAAACGCCATTTTTGCACCGGCAACCCCCTGACCGAACCGGCCAAGGCGGCGGAATACCTTAAATTGCAATTGGCACAATACGAACATGAAGTCTTTGTCTGCGTGTTTTTAAATAGCCAACACCAGGTGCTGGCCTTGGATGAACTGTTCCGAGGCACGATTGACGGCGCCTCTGTCTATCCGCGTGAAGTCATCAAAGCGGTATTGCAGCACAATGCCGCCGCCATGATCGTGGCCCATAATCATCCGTCCGGCAAGGCAGAACCCAGCCAGGCCGATAGAACCATTACCGACAAATTGAAAAACGCCTTAGCGTTGATCGATGTGAAATTACTCGATCACTTCATTATCGGTGAATCGGTGTATTCCTTTGCTGAAAACGGCTTGTTGTAACCGGTCTTAAATCCGGTCACCGCTGTTATTTTTTTTAACCCCCTGGGCATCCGGTCCCAGTGGGGCGGTAATGCCCAGGTTAACTGGAGACTACCCATGTTAGCTTCACGCTTTACCAACGGTCAGCTGCTGCGTTCACACCTGCCTTTGACCGATGAACAATTACGTACGGTCGTTCCCTCGATTTATGCCGATACTGCCCATGAATCGCGGTCCGACCGCTATGCCCATATCCCGACCCGTGTGGTCTTGACGGCCCTTCGAAAAGAAGGCTTTCAGCCGTTTATGGCGACCCAGGCCCAGGTGCGGGATGATTCCCGTCAGGGCTTTGCCAAACACATGCTCCGACTGCGCCATGCCAGTCAGATTGAAGCAGACGATGCCGCCAATGAAATCATCTTACTGAATTCACATGACGGCTCCAGTTCCTATCAAATGCTGGCCGGCTGTTTCCGGTATGTGTGCCAAAACGGCATGGTCTGTGGCGATCAATACCACGATATCCGCGTCCGGCACTGCGGTCAGGTCGTGGATAATGTCATTGAGGGCGCTTATCAGGTGCTCGCTAACTTTGACCGGATCAGCGCCGCCAAAGCCGACATGTCGGCATTGCGCTTATCCGAGGCTGAACAACAGGCCTTTGCCCACGCCGCCTTGCCCTTACGCTTCAGTGAAACCGATGCGAAACCAACCGAGCAGGCGGTACTCAGACGCAGACGCTCGGCCGATGCCGGTGATGATTTATGGACCACCTTCAACGTGGTTCAGGAAAATCTGCTGAAAGGCGGTCTTCCACGGCTCAATCAGCAGGGCAAAGTCACCCGCACCCGCCAGATCAATGGCATTGATGGCGATGTGCGTCTGAACAAAGCGCTGTGGACCCTGGCTGAAGCCATGCAAGCCTTGAAAGCGTAGTGCCATCAACCCAACCGGGGCACACCGATCCCCGGTTTCGGGGAAACGTGTGTTCCCACCTTTTCCAACCGTGGAGCAACACCATGACAGAAGCCAATCCAAAACAATCGGGCCAACCCGAACGGGATGCCGCGGCATTGCGTTCATCATTAAACCAATTCACCGGTACCGAGCGCTGGTACCGGCATCCTTTCAATCCCACGCTGCTGTATACCGATGGCGTCAAGTACCTGGCCGAACACGTCGGCAAACAAGGCGCCTATTGGCTGCTCGATACTGTCGCGCTGGAAATAGCCCCGTTCCTGGCAGTCCAGCAACAGGCCTTTGGGGCACTGTCATTGACGGTCAACCCCGATAAAACGGCGGTCATCACCGTCACGGACGGCAATGACGAGACGCTCGCCAGCTTCGAGCTCTTCTCTACCGATCTGCACCCAGGGGACTGGCGCTTATTCCTGATCGAAGAGGGGGAGCACCGGATCCTGTTATTACCCAGTGAATATTAACTGCTCAGTCAAAGGAGGCCATTTTATGATGACGGTGACCCTGACTTTAGAACTCAACGATCAAGACGCCTGGGCGCTGGCACAGCTGGTTAAAAGGCTGGGCTGGCAGGCCCTCAGCGATCATGCAGTCAACTCGGACGAAGCCGAACGCATGAGAAACGCGATAGCGGGTTTACAATCCGCATTGTCACAGAAGGGGTATTCACCTCGCTAAAACCCGGCCCCGCAAGGGGCCTTTTTAATGGCATAGTTCGTGGAAGTCGTGGCAAGGACAGCAACCCCGTCATTCCGGCAGGGAATACCGGAGCCGTTAGACCGCGTAAGCAAAGCGAATCCAGGCCAACGTTAGCCAGGGCCTTGGGACTCCGGCTATCCGTGCCGCGACACCTATCATGATACAGGGGGCTCTGAACGCGCTAAAGCACGACCGTGCAAGTGTCAAAAGCCGATAACGTCCAGTCATTCCTGCCCCAGTTACCGTCACTCCTGCAATTTAGTAAATGCTCGAAAGCAAACGTTCAAAATCTTGCCCTACCAATCCCACCTGATCCTGCTAATTTGGCGTGAATTTCAGGGTGCGGTCTGTCAGACTCTGTTATCTTATTTGCCTGTGCCAGCCCTTGACCAAGGAGACGATGATGAAACCCGCCGCACTCATGCTTTTGATCCTGGTGATCCTTTGGGGCTGTGAAAATACCAAGGGGCAAAATCGACATGATCCCAATCATCATGAATCAAGCGGACAAATTAATCGCGAATAAATAACAGCGAAAAACAAGCTGATCAATGACTCACAGGCATAAGTGTTGGCGGGTTAGGCTGATTGAGCTAAAAGTTGATGAGTAGCGTGAACCGGAAGATTGATAAAACGGATATTCGAGGGTAACGATTTTAATCGGTTTGACAGACTGCCAACGAAATAAAACTGACACTTGAAACTATTCAAAAGCAGCCATTGGCCATGGGCGTATTTTTGTTTCTGATCGTCGGCGGTCGACCCAAAACCGACAAAAAATAAGCGTGGCTGGCGATGGCTTCCAGCCGATAATCCGCGCGCGTGGTCGGTTGGGAAATCGGTGAGCGGCGCTTTAATTACTAATGGCTCATGCCGATGGTGGTTGGCGGTGATCGGGAGTAATGAAAATAATGTAAGACAACACGACAAATGAGCAGTGAACGCATTCGGGTCGGATTAGTTGTCCAAATAAAGCAGTTCATTCCTTGATGTCGCATTGAGCGCGCGCTGCATCCACTCGGTCTCTCAATTCCTTGCCGGGTTTGAAATGAATAACTACTTTAGCCGGTAAATTAATCCTTTCACCCGATTTAGGGTTTCGGGCAAGTCGGGCAGTCCGATGATGCAGATCAAAACTACCAAAACCCCTGATTTCGATGCGTTGGCCCTGGACTAATGCATCTACCATCTGGACCAGCATGCAATTGATGGCCAAATCTACATCTTTTATCGAAAGTTCAGCTAATTTCTCATTGAGCGCATTTACCAGTTCTGACTTAATCACTGTTTAACTCCCTTGGTCATAACCTGCTGATTTTATCAGTTTACAGAACCGTCGTTTGCAGTAAATTGGTCTTTCTTGAAGTGATTTGCTGGCAGGCGAAACTGAATCATACCTCGCCGGGTTAACG
>JAGXSU010000129.1 GCA_018333785.1 Methylomicrobium sp.
GTCCCCCAAGCTGGAGCAGTGCCTGTTGTTTGGCCGCAATGACCGGGACGATCCAACCGGCTGGGGTGGGGGACGGGTCGCTGAGGACGGCAACTACCGCCATGCCTTATGGCGGCCGTATACCTGTTGCCAAATCAGGAAGGGCGCGTTGATCGTCATCGATTTTATGGCCTATCCCAGTCCGGAGGTGAAAAATTGAACGGCAATGCACAAACCACATTCCCGAGCTTCAGAGCAGCAACCGGCTTAGTGTTACTCATTAACCTGAATGCTCAAGCCTTGGCCGCGCCTTTGGCGAACAGCGACAACAGTGATTTTTATTATGAAATCGGCGGTGCCCGGTCGATTTCGGTGCCGGCCAACACCCAGGTCAATACCCACACCGTCAACGGCGCCCTGGAATACGGCCTCGGTTACAGCTGCGGTAATTTTGATCCGACCCTGGGCCTGACCAATCTCCTCAATAACCTGAAAGGGGCCGGTAATGGCTTGCTCAACGGCGCAACCCAGGCCGTATCCGGTGCCATAGGAGGCCTGCCGGCCTTAATCTTACAGCGTATCGACCCGGGGCTTTACGATTTGTTTCAAAATGCCGTGATCCGGGCGGAAGCGTCGGTCGCGCTGGCCAATAGAACCTGTGAAGACTATGAACAAGCCATCCGCCAAGGCCAAAATCCCTATGCCGGCTGGACGGATTTGTCGAAAATCATCGACTGGAAGGTCCAGATGGGGAAAAGCGGCTTCGGCAGTGCCCAAGTCGATGTGGTTCAGGCTAAGGAAAACGTCCAACAGGCCAACGGTGAAAACGGCATTCCCTGGATTGGCGGCAACAAAGCCGGGGGCGTCAAGCAAGCCCCGATCCAGGTGACTCAGGACGGCGTGCTGGCCGGATATAACCTGACGTTGAACCGGAAAGCCGATGACACCGCAAAGCCCAGCACCGGCAAAGGCAGTGCACCCCGGCTGGTCCAAGTGTTTCCTGAACCTGGCAAGGCCTCGGCATGGGCCGTCGAGGTCTTGGGCGATGTGCATATTCGCACCCACGACAATCATCCGGTGGAAACCATCCCCGGGCACGGCTTGTTGCCTACTGTCGAAAATGACATGGCGGTCATCCATCAGGACTTGACCCGTCTGGTGGCCGGAACCACCCCCGCCACCCTGGCCAATCTTGAAAAAGTCTCCAGCGATGCCGTGTTGATCAACCGCGATGTCATTACCGCGCTGAAGACTCTGAAACCCTCCGAGCAGGCCGTGGCGATCAGTAAACTGGCTTCGGAAGCGGCGATGACCCGCACAGTGGAAAAAGCCATGCTGATCCGGCGTCTGTTATTGACCGCCAGCCGCGAACCCAACCTCAGTGCCACCCAGGCCACGGGGGTGCTACAAGAAGCCATTATTCAATTGGACCGGGAGATCAGTAATGTGCTGTTCGAACGGCAAATCCATAACGAACTGGCCTCCAAAACAGCCGCGCTGATCTTGCACCTGCAACAGCAACATCACCAGCGGGGACGGACCGTGCAACGCCCGGCCGGAGCGGATGAGGCCATTATTGACGGGGGAGGTATCACGCCATGAGCTATCGCCCTAATGGTGACTGCAAAAATCGCAGACATCGCTTGTTCGTTCAGACGGTTCTGTTCGTTACACTGGGTATTACCGGGCTAATTCTAGGCTTGGCCACTGCTTATTCTTCGTTGAACGGATTGAATCAACTCATCCATAACGCCAGAGATTGGCTACTGCTTTGGCGGTTGCTATTATTGATGTTGCTGATCGGCGGTTGGCCTTACCTGGTTTCGGTCTATGCCGAACGGGCAGGGCTGACTGCCGACCAGCGCAGCAGCCTTCAAGCCTACCGATGGCGCTCTGCGCTCTGGCTGTTAGTCCTGGAACTGATAGCCTGTCAGGCCTTGTTAACGCACTGTGCCGAAACGGTGATCGCACTGCAGGCAGGTTTTGCATGAGTGTCTCCTCCTATCTGGAAATCTACCTCAGCCAGTTCGGCTGGTCGCTGTACGGTCTGTTCTGGGATATCCTGGTCCAGACCGGTCTGGCCTATCTGCCGTTTATCGCCCTGCTGCTGCGCACTATCGCCGAGCCCATCAAAAGCCAGGAAGCCAAAGATGCGTCCAGCACTTCGCTACGCCGGATTGAAATCGAACTGTTCGCGATGTTTACCGTCATCGTGCTGGCGGTGCAACCGACGTTGACCCTTCAGCATACCGGACTCAGTTACACCAAGGCCTGTGCGAGTGGCCAAACGGTCAGCGGAGGGAACACCGGCACCACGTATGACAGCACGTTTAGCCACGCGGCGTTAGGCGGCGTCAGTGCCAAAATCCCCCTGTGGTGGTACGGGGTGCTGGCCTTAAGCGGCGGCATCAATGCGGCAGCGATTGTCGGCATCCCCTGCAGTGCCGATATCCGGCTCACGTCGTTTAAAATCAGCAACGCCCGCATTCAGGATCCTCAGCTGAGGCAGCAAGCCCGGCAGTTTTTTAACGATTGCTATGCCCCGGCGATGGCCGCATTTCTGGATAACCCGCAACCGTTACCCAAAAACGCAGCGCAGGAAGATCTGTATTGGCTCGGCTCTACGTTCCTGCTGAACGGGTCTTATCAAACGCTTCGAGCCGGAACCAACATAGCGGGGTTCAGCTATGACAAAAACCGGGATCTGGAATACAACCCGGTGGTGTATCTGCCCAAAGACGGCAAGCCCACCTGCGCCCAGTGGTGGACCGGGCAGGGGCATGTCCATAAAATCGGCCTGCGCAAAGCCCTGATCGGCCAAATTGAAACTTCACACTTGACCGACTTTAAAACCACGGTGGCGACGTTAGCCGGTAAGCCTCAGCAGGCCGTTGAAGAAATCGCGCTGAAAACGCTGATTGCGCGCGAGGCGGGTTACTTTAATGGCCTGCGCGATCTCAATAGTTATAACGATCCGGGCCTGACCACCAGCGCCCAATCGATCGCCGCAACCTTTGGCGGACTGCTGGAAGCCCTGTCCTTTTACCCGGCACTGTACATGATAAAAGCGGCCGCACCGATCGTCCAGGCCGTGATCCTGATGCTGATCTATCTGCTGATGCCGTTCTATTTACTGTTTTCAGCCTACGACCTCAGCAAGGTGGTGTTCATGTCCATACTCGTCTTCTCGGTCAAGTTCTGGACCGTCTTGTGGGCGGTTGCCCACTGGCTGGACACTCATTTAGTGAATGCCATTCAGCCCGCCTGGTTTCAACTGCAGGATGCGGTCAGTCAAAACAACCTGGTGGTGGCTATGGTCGTTGATTTTGTGATTGCCGGGTTGTTTGTCATCCTGCCGTTATTCTGGTCTGGGGTGCTGGGTTGGGCGGGGCATCGGGTGGGGAGTGAAATGTTGAATAGCGTCAATAAAATTAGAGATACCTCAGCCAGCGCCGGGATCAAAGGTGGCGCTGCAGCTGAAAAAGCGGGTACCAAACTCATCAAATAAGCATTAACAAAAGAGCGACTATGCATCTTAACACACTGTCATTTAGCTTCATTTTATTGGTTATAGGACTTTCTATTGCCAGGGCAGAACCCCGTGATTCGGCGCTGGATGATGTATTGAAACAACAACTGGATACCCGAGAAGAAGCCCAGATTCAACAGAGCATGCCAGTGGAATTAGATGCCAGTAAACCCGGTTTAGAACAGGCAGTCTTATGGACGATCATTGGGCCGACCTATTGGCGGAATCAGTTAAGCATTGTGTCAAAGCAGCAGAATCACTGGCAGCTTCTGGCCACTAGCCCGGTTGCCGGCATGGTGGACGAGTTTGGACCCGCGCAACCGAATGGAATGCTCACGGTTGAAACGAAAGTTCAGGGTCCAAACGATCCTTTATGCTGTCCAACGCAGACCAAAGTGCTTTACTTTCGTTATCGGGCGGGGCAGTTACAAGCATTAACCTCCGGCTCAGAGTAAAGCGTTATGAAAAAGGCCAGGCAACTGATCTTGGGCTTGTTCATCTCAGGGGGGGTGTGGGCGGCTTCTGAATACAGCGATTACTTGGCGGCGCTCAGTGCCAGAGAATCCAGCAACAATCCCGGCAGCGTCAATCGCTACGGCTTTTTGGGCAGTTATCAGATGGGGGAGAGCGCCTTGATCGATGCCGGTTATTACCAAAAAGATCACACGCCGAATACCAATGACTGGACAGGCACCTGGACCGGGAAGAACGGGATTCACAGCAAAGCCGATTTTTTAGCCAACGCGGCAGGGCAAACCCAAGCGATCAATGATTACAACAGCAAGCAGTGGGGTTTTATACGAAATTTAGGGCTGGACCGTTATCTGGGCCAAACAGTAGCCGGTATCGTCATGACCGAATCGGGTTTATTGGCCGGCGCTCACTTGGTCGGGGTCGGAGGGCTTAAAACGTTTTTAACATCCAACGGTGTTCAAGTTCCCCGTGATGCCAATAACACCGCCATTACCCAGTACATCACGGCGTTTAATGGTTATAACCTGGCAGTAATTACCGGCAATGTCACCGCCGAAGGAAGTGCCGCTTCCGTCAGTACGGGGGGTAATGGGGGCGCTGGCGTTCAACCCTCAGGTACCGCTGCCGGAAAACCGTTGATAACATCTTCGGCAGCATTCACAAACGGTGCAGGCGGCGTCAGCTATCGAACTCTTAAAACTGCGATACAGTCGATTATCGCAACCCTACTGATTTTATGGACCGCTTTTGTGGTCTGGGGCCAATTCAAATTGTGGGGTGAAAACAGTATCTCTATCATGGTCATGCAGTCCAATATCATTCGAGCCACTGCGGTAATGATGCTGTTATTATTTGTATTTATGGGTTGAATTCGCCATTAAAAATTATGTGCATGCGTTGAATAATTTAATACATTCCACCAGGTTGGCAGCCATCATCCCATTTTCCAGTAGCATAGTTATACGAACGGGTGAGAGCTAGTGCACCTGCATCATTTGGGTTTTCTGCCATGCTAATTGTATTCAGTAAACCAATCCTGGCGGCTAGAAAAAATCCGGTGGTGTAAACAATACCACTAATCAATTGCTCTATGATTGGGATGAACACTATCAACAATAAAAGTAAGATTCCTGCAACCCACCAGAAAAAGGGTTTATTCCTAATCAACTGCTTCGCTTGGTACAAAATGAGGCGAGTTAATCGGTTAACCATTATTTTGACTTGAATAGGCCGGGTTAAACCGAAACCCAGTAAAGCCGGCATCAACAGCATAGCGGCAGCCATTATCGCCAGGCAACCGGCAACGCCTAAATAAACAACCCACTTGACGCTGCTTTGTGCAAAAAAAATCAATCCTATCGACATCGGGAAGGTCGCCACTGCGCCAAATAATGTCAGCCACTTGCCAGTCAGGTTCAAACCGACAAACGTTTTATCCATTAGGAATGAAGTGCCGGTATTGTGTTGAATTTTGCTCAGCACGGTATTCAGCCGATAGACTGCAATAAGAAGGCAGAGAGATGAAACGATAGCGATGATCAGTAAAAAGGATTCCATAAGACCCTCCTGTTTTGTAGATCCAGGTGTTTATGTGTTTAAGTAATGCTGGTTGCCGTGGTTGTTTAATTTGTAAGCACTTCACTTGTGCCGGCAAAGTCCGGACATAACAGCAGCTCATAACACCATTACCCATCAAGCTAAAATACCCCCAAAGCAGCCACTGGTAAAGTGAAAAATTGAGGTTTCTGGTTATCCGGTATCGGCCATAACCGGCCACTGAGAGATGCTGGCGAAATCCTCCATCCCTAAATTCAGCAAATGGCAGCTTTTCGGCAAACAACTTTGCTACCTCTTTGGCTTGCCCCGGCCAATATGCGACATTGAAAGGAGTTAAATTCAGGGGATTCATTGACCGCTTTCCGTCAATAACCGGACTGCCCTTGAGTTTACATTTTAGTTGGTTAGACGCGGACAACAAGTAATTTGGGCTGTCGCATCCGCACTGATAACTTAAAACCTGCGTTTACTTGTGAATTTATCATCTTGGCAACCTCAAAATAGCGTCAAGCCCTGCGTTGGAGGCGTTTTGCAACACAAGATTACCTCCATGGGCTTGAGCAATATTGCGGGCGATACTTAATCCAAGCCCACTCCCTCCACTCTCTCGGTTGCGCGATTGTTCTAATCGATAAAAAGGCTCAAACACTTGTTCCAATTGATCTTCAGGAATCCCGGCGCCTTGGTCGCTGATAATGAGGGTCAATTGTTCGGTATTATCTTGAATGGTTATTACGGCTTTTTCGCCGTATTTGATGGCATTGTCAATCAAGTTACTGATGCAGCGTTTCAATGCCATGGGTTTACCGGGATAGGGGTAAAGCGCTACGCCACCGATGTCGACTTGTTGCTTCATGTCCTCGGCATCCGCCTGCAAACTTTCCAGCAAAGCCATGATGTCGACGGGTTGCAAAGGTTCTTGTTGATCCACACCGCGCATGAAATCCAGTGTGGCATGCACCATGCCTTCCATTTCGTCGAGGTCTTTTTCAAACTTGCCGCGTAACTGGTTATCGTCGAGTAGTTCGGAGCGTAAACGCAAGCGGGTAATCGGTGTCTTCAAATCGTGCGATATGGCTGCCAACATCCGAGTGCGATCCAGGATATACCTGCCCAGTCTGGCTTGCATGGTGTTGAAGGCATGAGCAGCGCGACTCACTTCAATCGGTCCTCGCTCGTCGAGCGGCGCGCGATGAATATCTTTTCCCAGTTCTTCAGCGGCAATCGCCAAGCGTAGCAAGGGCCGGGTAACCCAGTGCACCGCAATCAAGGATACCCCCAACACCGAGGTAATCAGGATCAACAGCTGCAACAGCAGGTGCGAGGGCCAGGATAGTATCTCCTCGGACTGGCGAAAATGAATATCCAATGCAGAACCATCCTGTAACCGGACCTGAACTTGGAATGTGTGGGGGTTGGCATAAATGTTTGAAAGGCGTATGACATAATGGACACCAAGTAGCTCTTGTAACGCTGGACGCAGAAATGGATTGAGCAAATCGCTTTGTCCAGCAATCAATGTCGAATCTGAGTCCGCTTCTTGTAGAGTGATACGAAAATCAGGCTCATGAAAAATAGCGATAATCCCCTGTCGAGACTGACTATCGATCGATTCCAAGGTTTTCACGACATCTCTAATCCGTTGTGCTGCCATTAGGCTATTGGTTCGAGCCAGCATTTGGCTGCGTTCATGTCGGTGAATGGCCATACTCAACAGTTGCGCTACGATTAGACCAGTCAACAACACCCAGACCATGCGTCCAAACAGCGACCTGGCCAAGCCGAGGCTCATGACTCAAGGTCCACGGTTACCGCCATCACATAGCCTTCACCACGCACCGTCTTGATGATGACGGGTTCCTTGGCGTCATCGACAAGACGCTGGCGAAGCCGGCTAACCTGCACATCAATGCTGCGATCAAAAGGTTCGGTCTCGCGTCCTTGAGTAAGATCAAGCAGTTGGTCGCGGCTTAATACCCTATTGGGATGTTCCAGAAAGATTTTGAGCAAGCGGTAGTCCGCGCCGCTCAAATTAACGACCAGGCCATCCCTTGCGACCAAGTGACGTGCCACCATATCCAGTTTCCATTCGCCGAAGCAAATGTAGCGATGGTCTTCGATAGCCGGTTGTTCCGGTTGGGAGTGTGCCCGGCGTAGTACGCTTTTGATGCGTGCCAGTAGTTCGCGTGGATTGAACGGTTTGGGCAGGTAATCATCGGCCCCCATTTCCAGGCCGATAATCCGGTCGGTTTCGTCTCCACAGGCTGTCAACATGATGACCGGAATGTTCGAATGCGTCCGCAGATTGCGGCACAACACCAAACCATCCTCCCCTGGCAACATCAAATCCAGTACGATCAGGTCAATTTTATTCCGAGCCAGAGCGGCAGACATGGACAAACCATCGCCGGTTTCAGTCACTTGGTAACTGTTTTTTCGCAAATAGTCACCCAGCAGAGTACGAATCTCTGAATCGTCATCCACGACAAGAATGTGGGTCATATCAGCACCGTAACGGGTAACAGGCTTAATTGTTTCAAAATGTAACAATTGGTTTTCTTTGTCATTGTACGTTACAAAAAAGGGGATGGGTGAAAAATCCCGGTTACATCCGCGTGATTTAATGGCTGTCATTCGAATGTGAACGCACCTTTTATCATTATATTGGAGAAACCTGATGTCTTATGCCAAACACCCCATTTCCTTGTTGGCCGCCGCTCTACTCGGACTGGCTCTGTCACAACCTGGCTATACCGAAACGGCCAGTCCGGAACGATTACAAGAAGTGACTCAACGCGGTATGCATGTGATGCCTTTCGACCTCAAACTAACCCAGCACATATTTAATAAAACCGAGACAGGCGGTCTACAACAAGTGTTCGTCAGAAACCCGCCCAACCCTGAACAAGTCGCGTTGATCCGTCAGCATCTGAGCACGATTTCACAGGAGTTTATCCATGGAGATTTTTCCAATCCGGCGAAAATCCATGGTGAGGGTATGCCGGGCTTGGCAGAATTACGCAAGGCCGAGCCCGGACAATTTCACGTAGATTATAAAGAGCTAGAGGATGGCGCCGAGATAACGTACTCTTCTGAAAAGCCTGAGTTGGTCGATGCCATTCATCGCTGGTTCGATGCCCAGTTGGCCGATCATGGTCCGGATGCTATGTCGGGCCATGCGCACGGTGCCATGCATAATATGCACAACATGCATGAGATGCACGACATGAAAAACATGCACAAGCAATAGGCTAACTATTCAGGAAATCCATGACCCTTCAGACTCAAAGCTTTAGCGTAACCGGTATGCACTGTCGCGGCTGCGAAGCCGCAATCGAATCCGCTGTCAATGAACTCGACAGCATTCGCTCGGTGCGGGCGCATTTTGCCAAGGAAAAGGCCAAGGTTACCTGGGATGATTCAAAGACGAGTCTGGCGGAAATTTTCCAGGCCATCCAGGACAAGGGCTACGCCTGTGCGCCCATGCCTTCGCCCGAATCCAGGCAGGCAAAACTAAAGACCGCCCTGATGGTGTCTTCGGGCTTGGCTGGAATAGCCGCGTTGTTTGTGGTCGGCGCACTACTCACCCAAGGTCGGCCCCATATACCTCACTTTGATCAAGGCGTCAGCTACGGTTTGCTGTTCGTTACCGGCCTATTGACCGGATTTCATTGCATCGGCATGTGCGGCGGCTTCGTGATTGGTTATACAGCACGGGAATCCGAGCAAACAAGCCCTTCTTATGTGATGGCGCACCTGAAGTACGGTCTCGGCAAAACATTGTCCTATGCAGCCATGGGGGCGGCATTTGGCTTGCTGGGCTCATTCGTGACCTTCACACCCTATCTGCGAGGCATTGCCCAACTGGTGGCCGGTATTTTCCTGATTCTGTTCGGGTTAAACAATCTTACTCACTTGCGGTTTTTTAGGCTATTCAGCATCCGTATGCCGTCTTTCCTGTCCCGGTTCGTTTTCGTCGAGTCCAAAAAAATCAACAGCCCCTTTGTGATTGGATTATTGACGGGCTTGATGATCGGTTGCGGCCCCTTGCAAGCCATCTATGTGTTGGCGGCCGGAACGGGTAGCATGGTGGAAGGCGCCAAGATGTTGTTTGTCTTTGGGGCCGGAACCTTGCCGGTCTTGTTGAGTTTCGGGGCGATGACCAGCTTGATTTCCCACAAAGTTAGCCAACGACTGATCGCTTTATCCGGTGTCATCGTCATTGCCCTGGGTTTGATGATGTTTAATAAAGGCTTGATGTTGACCGGTTCAGGGTATGATTTTCAATCGCTGACGCACGGTTTTTCCGGTTTTCACTGATGAAAAAATTATCCTGCCGTTCCATTGTATGGTTGATTGTATCGATTATTGTCCTGCTGTTTGCCGTGTACTGGCTGAAATTCAAGCCGATTCCGGTGATGGCGCATATAGTTACTAAAGGCGAATTGCGCGGAGAAGTCATGGGGACCGGGACGCTGGAAGCAAGAGTCAAGACGACGATTAGTCCGCGGATTCAAGAGCGCCTCGCTGAAGTCTTGGTCGATCAGGGCGATACGGTAAAAGCTGGGCAATTGCTGGCTCGATTGGATAACACCGAGCTCCGGCAACAAGTGGCTGTCGCTGAGGCGTCACAGGCCGCCGCCCATGCGAGTATCGAGCGCATCAGCAGTGATGAAGATCGCGCCCTAGCCATATTAGAACTTGGGCGCGTCGAGCAACGGCGTTATGCCGAGCTTGCTGCCCGTAAACTCGCGTCTCAATCCGAGCGAGATAAGGCCAATGAAGTATTAGGCGTCGCCGAAGCCGACCTTAAACGCTCACGATCATCCACCAATGAGGCCCGTAAACAGATGACCTCGGCCGAGAAAAATGTAAGCTTGCGTGAAGCGCAACTAGCCTTTACCGAAATACGAAGTCCGTATGATGGCTTGGTGGTGCGTCGAGACCGCGATCCTGGTGTGGTTGTCGTTCCCGGTTCGTCAATCCTGCAACTCATTAATACGCGAGAAATGTGGGTCAGCGCCTGGATCGACGAAACATCGATGGCGCCACTGACAGTGGGCCAGCCGGCACGCGTGGTGTTTCGCTCAGAACCGGGGCTATCCTATCCCGGTGAAGTAGCGCGTTTGGGACGAGAAGTCGACAGAGAAACACGCGAGTTTCTAGTCGATGTCCGCGTGCAACAATTACCTACCAATTGGGCGGTCGGCCAGCGTGCCGAAGTATTTATCGAAACCGGTCGCCAGTCTGATGCAGTGATAATTCCCCAACATTTCCTGTTGTGGCAAACCGGTAAGCCAGGTGTAATGGTCAATGAGCAAGGCAAGGCGCAGTGGCGTGGCATCAGTCTGGGATTACAGGGAACACAAGACATTGAGGTACTCCAAGGTTTGTCAGTTGGCGACCAAATTATCAAACCCATCGACAGCCTCATGCAAGCGCTGGAAGACGGCCAATCCGTCAACGCACGATGAATCTAGCTCTGCGGGATATTCGCCATAATGCCAGCCGTTTCGCCTTTACCACGGTCGGCATCGGCTTGTTGCTGATGATCGTAATGGGCATGGGCGGTATTTATCGCGGTTTGATCTTCGAAGCCACCTTGCTGGTTGATCGCATCGGCGCTGATTTGTGGGTGGTGCAAGGCCAGACGCGCGGGCCGTTCGCAGAAAACTCCCGCATTCCCGCCTCCCTGGAGGACCGGTTGCGCGCCGTACCTGGCGTAGCCCGCTCACGCCGCTTCGTTTCTCATGCCTTGCAACGCGAACATCACGGCAAACCGTTGCGCCTGATGGTGCAGGGCTTGGCCTGGCCGGACGACAAGGGCGAATGGGTATCGTTGATCGCCGGCCGTTCGTTGGGTTTGGCGCTGGGCGAGTACGTGAAATTCGGTAAAGACCGCTATCGGGTGGTTGGTATCACTGGCGGTATGTCCGGCATCGCCGGTGATGGCTTGGCGTTTTTCACCGTCAGCGATGCGATGGCGATCCAGTTCGACCTACCAGGTGAAGCCTTGCGTCTGGAGCGCGCGGCCCGCGTTGGGCGGAGTGAAAATCAGGATTTGGGCCGTACGCAACCCTTGTCGTTGGAACGCGCAGGGGGACCCACTTCGACGCTTTCCGAACTGGCGCCGCCGCAAGTCAGCGCAATTTTAGTGACGTTGCAACCAGGTACCAATCTCGATCACACCGTTAACCTACTTTCCGCCTGGCCTGACATCTCCATCCATACCGCACAACAACAACGGGATTTGCTGCTGTCCGGTACGGTGGAAAAGTCCAAGCGCCAGTTGGGCCTGTTCAGCGTGTTGCTAATCATCATTTCTACCATCATCATTGCCTTGATCATGTATACCTTGACACTGGACAAAATCCACGATATTGCCATGCTGAAACTGATCGGGGCCAGAAACAGCGTTATCGTAGGCTTGATTCTACAACAAGCTTTATTGATGGGATCCTTGGGTTACGGTTTGGCCTGGTGGATGGGACACTATCTGTTTCCATATTTTCCGCGCCGGGTGCTGCTGGATACGCCGGATTTGATCAAACTGGCAGGGATCACCGTGGCGATTTCGGTATTGGCCAGCCTACTGGGTATCTGGAAAGCTTTACGGGTTGAACCCAATACGGTGCTGACCTGATGAACGCCAGCCCGCAACAGCCAGCCATTGAGGCCATTGGCATCAGCAAAATTTATGGCCAAGGCCAAACCGAGGTGATCGCCCTCAATGATGTCTCACTCAGTGTCGCACGTGGCGAAGTCATCGCCTTACTGGGTCCGAGCGGCGCGGGTAAATCTACGCTGCTGACCGCCATGGCCTTAATCAATCCGCCCACCTCGGGCCGCATCGTGATCGATGGCGTGCTAGTTATGGAAGGCGCGGATGCCAAGATTGATCTGCGGACCTTCCGCCGGCAACATCTCGGCTTCGTGTTTCAAAAGGCCAATCTGATTCCGTTTCTAACCGCGCTGGAAAATGTGCAGGTGGCAATGGAAATTAACGATATGCCCGTTCGTGCTGCCAGGCAACGTGCGATGTATTTGTTGGATCATTTAGGCATAGCTGATCGCGCCAATAATTTGCCGGATGCGCTATCCGGTGGTCAACAACAGCGCGTCGCCGTGGCGCGGGCGCTGGCCAATCAACCAAATCTGATTCTGGCAGACGAACCCACCGCCGCACTCGACAGTCACCGTGGCCGACAGGTGATGGAACTATTCGCGCAGGTTGCTCATGAAAGCTTGGCTGGCGTGATCGTAGTCACTCACGATACCCGCGCACTGGATGTATTCGATAGAATTATTGAAATGGAAGATGGTAGGCTCTTAGATGGCTAGTTCGCGTTGAATTATTGAGGGGTATCACCGAAGTGAACGGTAACCCAAAAATAAGGTATTTCACCTATTCAATAGGCTATTTGCCACATTTTTTTATTGTAGATTTCATTCTAAGCCGAGATGAATCAGGCTAAGTATTTAAATGGTAGGCTACTACTTATAATTGGTAAACATATTGCCTATTATCGACAGGATTAAAACTAAATCCTAATATTCTAATTGATAAAATCGCTCAAATTAATTTGCTTTGCGTCTGATTAAGCGCTCAAATCAATCAGAGATTTTTTACAACAAAAACAATCCAGATACATAGGAAACATATGAGAATTTCAACTTCTATCCGGAGCATGGCATTACTGGCCGCCGTGTTCACTATCTCAAGCAACGCTGATGCCAGTGTTGCTTACAACATCACCGGTTGGGATGATTCCGGAACCGGCGGAGTCGATGGAGGCTTTCCGGCCAATTGGATTGGTGCAACGGGCCCCAATTATTCAGGCTCTCTCAATGCCATGTGGTTTGCCAATTTAACCGGTAACACCACGGAAAACGTTTCATCCACAGATGCGCGTAACCAGGGTGCCGACTCAACATTTGCACTGGCTGTAGGGCCGCGCGCTTGGAGTTCGAACGCTTCAGGCACACTTGGCAAAGGTCATGGCGGGGATTATGGCCTGATTCATTTAGATAGCGCATCAAATCTGATCATCACTGTTGCTGCCGATTCGGCCTTAGGTTCTACCCTAAAATCCGGATTTTCTCTATTTCAGGGCTGGGATGTCGGTTCTACCGCAGTCCGCGTTCAGGATTATCAGAATAATCAGAACAATCCTCTCGGCACGCAAGGCTTGGCCTTCTTGAACAGCGCCTCTACCAATATAGCCGGGGAGGTGGCGAGCTTTACTTTCACAAATCTGAGTGCCGGAAATTATTCCTTATTTGTCGGCGGCAATGCGACGACCGGAGTGGGAGCTGGTGGCATATACACGGTTGCACTTGCAGCATCTCCAGTGCCCGTTCCAGGTGCAGTATGGTTATTTGGTAGCGCCTTAAGTGGACTGATTGCTACAAAACGCTCGAAACGCAATTCATAAAGTAGATTCTCAAATGAAAATAATTGTCTATCTATAACCCACGTTTAGTGGGTTTTCATTTTAATGCGAATATACCTAATTAGCGTTTTGTAATTACACTGAAACCAGTCTGATCCATCCAGATTGGAGTGAAGCACCTATTCCTTGTCCAGTTTCGACATAGAAATAGTCCCTAAGCAGCTTAATTAGTGACGGTTGATAGGGTGGCAAATAACCCATTAATAAGTTGGAACGTCGGCTAAAGGAATCACTGCTGAAATAGCTTGCTGATAGCGGCGTTGTAAGCTAAGGGTCGGGTGAACTCGGTGACGAATAGCCGCTTTCAGGAATCGGAATTTAATGACAGCTTTCCGGCGATGAATCTGAAGAGAAGCCGGTCGCCAAGCGACCCAAATCAGCCTATTCATTCTGATATTTAAATGTCTGGTGAAGGACTTATTCCTGTCTGTCGAAATTTACCTTTTGGAATTATCCCGGTCCGTTTATCATGCATGAAATGTAGGTTATACCGTTTAGAAAATCTTGCGTTAAAGCTAATAATCTATGGATTTATCACCCTATAAAAACTCAGACGAAGTTGAAATCTACGAGCTATTCACAAAAGTTTTTTCTGATTCAGAAGGAAAATCAGAGGGAGCTCAGATTGGTAATTTGGTACTTAATATGATGAAAGGCACCGAACAAAAGGACATTTTCGGTTTTGTAGCCACTGAACAAGCGCAAATAATTGGATGCGTCTTTTTTACAAGGCTTTCATTTGATAGTCCTATTGAAGCTTTCATTTTGTCCCCAGTCGCTGTCCACACAAGCCACCAAGGTCAAGGAGTCGGGCAAAAATTGATTAAATATGGTATTGGTCAGCTTAGGGAAAAAGGAGTGAATCTGGTTTTTACCTATGGCGATCCCGCTTTCTACTCAAGAGTAGGATTTCAATGTATTACGGAAGAAGTAGCTAAAGCCCCCTTAGAATTGACTCGGCCGGAGGGATGGCTTTGTCAAGCGCTTGATGGCGGCGAAATCAATTCAATTTCGGGCAGTTCATGTTGCGTAAGCGCTCTTAATAAGCCTGATTATTGGTAGTGTATGTGTTATGGCCCACAAGCACATAAAAAAGCGCTGCTGCCGGACAATTTTCCGCAGAGCGCGGCTTTGAACGGCGGCATTAAAGCATTCATTTGAAATATCATACAAATTTATGATCGTCTCTTGCTGACCGTTTGGTTGAGGTCGATAACGTCGGCTTTGTAGTCCTACCGTTCCAGAAATCTGGTTTCGGCCGACTGGCCGCTTTGAAGAAACACGACGGGCAAAAATGGGTCGCCGTGTGACTGTCTTCTCTTCAGATTCATCGCCGGAAGGCTGTCATTGAATTCCGATTCCTGAAAGCCGCCATTCGTCACCGAGTTCACTCGACCCAAAGCTGTTTGCCAATCATCTTAGTCATCTGGGACCGAAGTAATTCTTATAGCGATCATTTATATGATATCCATGCGAAACCTCTTATTGCATAGATAGAACATTAACCTCACGCTTACTAACAAAATCATCGATATATTTGCGACTTTGGTGGTTAGTATGGATGATTGCAACGGGTCAATTATTGCACTTTGCCTTTATCGGGTATCAACGTTACGACGCGAAAAGCGTCTGCTTGTGCGATTTTCTCGGTTCTACTTAAATCGATCGTCTGATCTCAGGATTGGGATATTTTTCTTGGATTTCTCGAACCAACCGATTGTTACATTCGCTTGCGCATCGAATTCGGGCACGTAAGGTTTTATGTCCAATAGTGGGGTTCCGTCCAGGATGTCCACATTTCGAATATACAGCACGCCGTCATCGATTTTGTCCAACTTAACGATTGAAAGCCCGATCGGATTGGGACGCTTGGGAGCCCGGGTGACAAACAATCCTCGCGGCACGGTATCCATGAAGGGGATGACTTGGAGGTCAAAGACGTGGCTGCGGTGGAAGTGATACAGCAAGATGATGTGAGAGAAGCCGTCGAGGTCCTTGAGTCCCGCTTGAAAATCCCCGAACACTTCAACAGTGCCCTTGATGTCGGCGGCGCCAGTTGGCTGGATTGGCATATTTTCCGGCTCTAAAAAAGGGGTGTGGATGATTCCGATCGGGGTAAATTTCATCTTGGTTTTCTCATGTGAACAAGGGGTTATCTTACCTTTCGGAAACATCAGTTGACAAAGGTGGTCTTTACAAGGTTATATCAACTAAACTGCATAAGGTTCTGCTTATGCATCATGCTGATGCCCAATACGAATATGTCGGTATCGGTTATGGTCGCGGCTCATGTGTATGCGTTACATCCAAATTAACGGACAACATCTGATGAAGAGATTCCCCTTAGTATTACTGTCGCTGCTAGCTGTTATTTTATTTTTCCCCATATCCAACCTGATTGGTTTGCAGGGTAAAAACGAATTGATCCCGGTGGTATTACAGAGTTCCGAAGGTTATAACAAGGTTTCGCAGATCATGCAGGACAAATGCGTGGACTGTCATGCGCCCGGGATGCTTCGAAAGCCATTTTATTCGGCGTTCCCAATTGCCAAACAGTTGATGGAAAAAGACATGGAACAGGGCAGCGCCAGACTCAGTCTGTCGATAAAATTGTTCAGTGGCGAAGAAGCTTTTACGCCGTTGATGCTTGCTCGAATAGAACATGTCATTCGCAACGACAGCATGCCACCGGCGCAATATCTGGCAATGCACTGGACCGACAGTTTGAGCGCCGATGAAAAACAAATCATCCTTGCCTGGATCGTCGAAGAGCGGGCCAAATCGCTTTGGAGCCAGGATGCCGCCGCCGAGTTCAAAGGCGAACCGATAACGCCTTTGCCACTGAAGATTGAACTCGATGCGGACAAAGTCTCCCTGGGAGACAAACTGTTCCATGATCGCCTGTTGTCCGGTGATAACACCTTAAACTGCGCATCCTGCCACGACCTGACTCGCGGCGGTACCGACCAGTCCAAGGTCGCCACCGGCATACGCGGACAACAGGGGCCGATCAATTCGCCGACCGTCTACAACACGATGTACAACCTTGCTCAATTCTGGGATGGCCGCGCCAAGGACTTGCAGGAACAAGCTGCCGGCCCTGTTGCCAATCCGGTTGAAATGGGTGCGCTTTGGGATGAAGTTGTCGAAAAACTCAAGCAAGTACTCGAATATCAGGATGCTTTTGCCAAGCTCTATCCTGCGCAGGGCCTGAACAAAACTACCGTCACCGATGCGATTGCCGTGTTCGAACAATCGCTGGTCACCGGCAATTCCCGCTTCGATCGCTATTTGCGCGGCAATACCGCCATGCTGACGAGTGACGAGATTCAGGGCTACGCGCTATTCAAAACAAATTGCACATCTTGTCATGCGGGTCCAGCGTTGGGCGGCTTGTCCTATGAAAAAATGGGCGTCAAGCGAGATTATTTCAAAATGCGCGACGGCGAATTGACCGAAGCAGACAATGGCCGTTTCAATGTCACCAAGCAAGAAAAAGACCGTCATTTCTTCAAGGTGCCGGTATTGCGCAATATCGAACTGACCTACCCGTATTTCCACGACGGTTCGGTGTCTAGTCTTAAGGAAGCGGTCCGGATCATGGGAGAGGTTCAGCTCAACAAAGCCTTCAACAACGATGAAATCGCCAAGATGGAGGCCTTTTTACGGACCTTGACCGGCGAATACAAAGGCAAATCGCTCGCGCGGTTAACGGTTGAAGACATCCAATAGCGCGGCTTTCATGAAATACGTGCTCAAAACCAACCCAATCAGGAGAAGAACATGAGAAGAATCTATTTTTTAGTCCCTAACCTTGAAACGACGCATAAGATTGTCGAAGAGTTACGGGCGGAAGGGTTTGAAGACAGGCATATCCATGTTTTAGCCAAGCGCGATACGCCGCTGGGCGATATGCCGGAAGCGTCGGTATTCGAAAAAACCGATTTTATCCCGGCCCTGGAACGCGGTGCCGCGCTCGGCGCCACAACCGGTTTGCTGGCGGGTTTGGTCGCCTTGCGTTTTGCCGGCTTTGCCATTGCCGGCGGGCCCGTACTGGGGGTGTTGGTTTACGGCGCCACCATAGGCGCAATGATGAGCGGTTTAGCCGGTCTGCAGGTGGGAAATTCCAGAGTCAACGATTATGCTGATGCAATAGAAAACGGCCAACTACTGGTTATGATTGATATTGCAAAACAGCGCATTGATGCCATGAGGCAGTTAATTATCAAACATCACCCGAGTGCTGAATTTGAAGGCATTGAGCCGCTTTTGCCGCCCAATTATGTGTAAATCGAGTTTGACTTTAGCGCTTAATTATCGAGAATTGCCATGAAAATTGCCGTTGCCAGTCAAAATCGAAAAGAAATCACCGGTCACACCGGTATGTGCAGGAAGTTCTGGATTTATGCCATCGAGAACGACGCCATTGCTGGGAA